>NZ_JJNY01000120.1:0-280 GCF_000690035.1 Pseudoalteromonas sp. S3431 | reverse complement strand
CGAATCAGTCAACAAACGAAGACACCACAAAAGCGATAAGCTTTACAGTGGGTGATGTTGAAACAAGCACTTCAAGCCTTGGTCTTTCTGTTGTAAGCAGCTCAAACACTTCACTATTGCCGACGAATCGCATTGTTTTTGGAGGGAGTGGCGCTTCGCGGACAATGAGCATGTCTCCGGTGGCGAATAAGTATGGGTATTCAGACATTCGTATCCGTGTTAAAGACAGTAACGGTGCGACGAGAGACGATACATTTAGGCTCACTGTAAATAGTGTGAA
>NZ_JJNY01000119.1:0-1937 GCF_000690035.1 Pseudoalteromonas sp. S3431 | reverse complement strand
GATCTTGTCTGAACTAATACATCTTATCGATTAAAACCACAATACCCATCTTCACTTGAAATGCGTGCTTCACACTAAATTATCTATAGGATCTGGACTATTCCACCACGGTACATCTAATTTACTCTCGATAAAATACAAGCAAAGGCATTATTGATGTTAAATAGCCTTTAATACCAACTGACATAAGTACCGGTACAATTTAACGAATTCCCCTTCCAATAGCGTTGTTATAATTTTTATTTAAAACAACTAGATATAAAAAATATTACCTAGTCTTTAAGTATTAAAATTTATTTAACCTAGGGCTGCACATGTTTGGTATTTATACTGCTTTATCGCCTATTGATGGGGGTAACCGCACAACATAGGCTAACCCTTACCTAAAAGATAAACAGACTCTAGTTATAGTGCAATTTACCTATAGTTAAATAGACCTCATATCTAAATAACCTGAACTCTGGATAATAAATTTATCTCAAGCAGTTGTTTTCAGCGCTAACTGCGTTTAATTTACTGAAATCTCTAGCTAGAGAGAAATAAATTTAAATATCACTGTAGTTCAATATGTTAGTAAACCTCTTAACCAGAGATCAAATAGAGTAGGTTGGTTTAACCATTGAAAATTACTGATAAAAACGAATACTCCTTAGCATTAATTTGCTAAAGGGTTTTTATTTGCGTTAAATTAGCCCATTGGCAAAATAAATCAATAAACTGGTCGTGTTTATCAACTTTAAACCATTAGGAATTTATGACTAAAGATATATTACTGCATCCGTTTCTTCTCTCACTAATAATGTTAACAATTGCATTTGTGCTTAAGATACTTGTCGATAAGTTAGCAAAAAGTCGCGCCGAGAAAAAAGAAAAAGATATTCGCTACATCGCGCATAATATTAAGCACTTTATTAACTTTGTAATGGTGATATCACTTCTCTTTGTATGGTCTACAGAGATTCAAAACTTTGCACTTTCTATCGCTGCTTTTGCTGTAGCGATTGTACTTGCAACGCGTGAATTTATTCAGTGTGTAATAGGCTTTTTTTACCTAGTAACAACACGCCCATTTAGAGTGGGTGATTGGATACAAGTTGGTGATTACTTTGGTGAAGTTGCTGAAACCGATTGGATAAAAACAACCATGCATGAAATTGATATACATACTTATCAATTTTCGAGAAAAACCATATACATACCAAATAATAAGCTGATTACCAGCTCGATTAAAAACTTAAACTTTGTAAAACGCTTTGTTACACATCATTTTATTATTGTCCGAAGAGAGAGCTTTAACCCGTACCCTATTCACGACACATTAACTGAACAGGCTAAGCTGTACTGCGAAGAGTTTCAAGAAGTAGCAAGCCGCTATAATTCGATGATTGAGCGTAAACTTGATGCAAAAATATCTGGTCCAGAGCCTGTAATTCACTTTGGTACAACCGATTTAGGTGAGTTTAAAGCAAGCTTTACCTTGTTTTGTCCTACAGAAAAAGCGCTTGAGATAGAGCACAAATTAACAGAGTGCTTTTTTGCGTTATGGTATAAAGAGGCTGAAAAAACTAAAGGGGATGAGGGAGAAGTATAAACCTCACCTACCCAAAGTAAAAATACAAATCGTAGGTGCGAATTTATTTCGCGCTCTATTTCTGAGCCTACATTTAAAAAGCGAGGTGTAAAACCTCACCTACACAGAGTAAAAATACAAATCGTAGGTGCGAATTTATTTCGCGCTCTATTTCTGAGCCTATATTTAAAAAGCGAGGTGTAAAACCTCACCTACCCAGAGTAAGCAGGCAAATTGTAGGTGCGAATTTATTTCGCGCTCTATTTCTGAGCGTATATTTAAAAAGCGAGTGTAAAACCTCACCTACCCAGAGTAAAATACAAATCGTAGGTGCGAATTTATTTCACGCTCTATTTCTGAGCCTATA
>NZ_JJNY01000118.1:0-2107 GCF_000690035.1 Pseudoalteromonas sp. S3431 | reverse complement strand
AAGTGATTACAAATTAATGGTTATTGAAACTGCAACAGCGCCACAGCCACTTGAGCAATCATTTAACAGCTGTGCACTGAATGTTAAGTCAAAAAATTATGCGCAAGCTGAAGCAATTTGTACTAAAGCAATCGCGCTTTTAAAAGACGCAGATGGCCCTAGATTTAAAGTTCGTCAACTTACGTCATTCGCATTAAGCAACCGTGGTGTTGCACGTTTAAAAGCACATAATGACACTGCTGCACTTGCTGATTTATATGAAGCATCAAAATTATCTAACAGCACAATGGTATCGCACAACTTATCTCGTGCTAAAGAAGAATTATCTCTATAAGGTCTTTTTATAAAGTGCTTATTAAAAGCATGATATAGATAGCGAGAGTAAAAGAGCCCATATTAGGTTAGCGCCTAATATGGGCTTTTTTGTGTTTTTTGGGTTTATCGTACGAGATTGAATGATGCCTAAGTTAGAGTGGTTATATAATGAATGTGCTAGATAAATCAGATTATACAGAAGATTGCTGGTTTATAAGATAGGATAAACTATATTCACGAAGGTAGAAAATAATGAGAAGCCCCACAAAACCCGTGATGATTTATGAACAGTGGGTACAATTTTTTGAAACCATATTGGAAAATATTAAAATTACGTAAAGCCTGACTTAAGCTCAGGCTTTACGTGTCAGTAATGACCAGAGAAAACGTTAAAGACAATAATTAAAAATTACCTTCACATAAGATGAGTTGGCCTCCGCGAGAGCATGTTTGCATCATAGGCGGGTAAACTGTAGTTGATGTTTCTGTTACATTGCCATCGTTATCAGTTACTTTTAATTTAACTTCAGAGGCTGATGTAATATCAACATGACTTTTGGTTGTACTTTGGCCATTTACCCATTTCTCTACTTTTTGAACCTCGCCATCTCTATCGCTAAATGTAAATTGAGCAACTATAACCCCTGCAGCATAGTATGTGGTATCTGTTCTGCTATCGTAACTTTCTTCTACATAATGTCGGTTGATACTTGCTTTTGGAGTATATTGACAGGATTCATTTGATATTGTTTCGTATGCAGAATTAGGCAAGTTACTACTACAACGGTAGTTTTTCCATGAACCATTATCATATTTGTCCTGAATTATTGTATACCATTGGCTATAACTTTTAGAAACATATTCACTCAAAAAATGACCATCAAATGTACTACAACTTGCTAATCCGTAATAGTATTCTAATTGATTTGTTGTTGTTTCACATTTTACTTTTTTATCACCAGCAGCAGATGCCAAAAATGGCAATGCGAACAATAAAGACATAGTTGTTGAAGTTAAAAATTTCATAGTTACGTACCTGTATAGAAAACAAGCCTTGATGTTATCGAATTGTTTATTTTTTGTAAAGTGGGTGGCGCATTAATTTGAGGCTAAATTTTTAACTATATTAAATCGATTTTTGCATATAAGAGCACGATGTAGTTATTATCCGCTCGATTGATTTACCAAGCGCTGAAAAAGAAATTGCAGCTATAAAGCTCGACGATATGAAAAATGGAATGTCGAATCAGTATTTAGATTTTTGGTCAAAACGTCCACTACCTGATTATCCACAAATTGCTGACATACCCGTGACAGTAATTGCCTCAGTTAAAAAGTACAAAAAGCCATCTGTATTATTTTTTACCGACAAAGCGCGGGAAATATGGGGGGGACTTACATTCAAAGTGGGCTAATGCATTTCCTCAAGGTGAAATAGTAATAACAAACAAAAGCTATCACTACCCACAAAGTGATGAGCCAGAAATGGTTGTTAGCCAAGTGGTTAAGTTACTTGAACGCACTAAATAAAGTGTTGGTCTGGTTGCTGATTGTATAAATACCAATTGCCGTAAATTAGTAGTGTGGTATTAGACTAAAGTCTATAGATTAGATTTATTCACTTATTGGGTTTGTTTTAATCGTTTGTCGTTTTTGTGTTAATTCTCTAAAGTTCAGTTGTCGGCAACAAGCACGGCTAACTAATACCAATTTTATTAAAACATGATCATTTTAGCGAATTAAATAACTCACTAACTGCGTTAAAAATTACTTATATAGAACGACTATATTT
>NZ_JJNY01000117.1:0-6080 GCF_000690035.1 Pseudoalteromonas sp. S3431 | reverse complement strand
GTGCATGTTTGGTATTTATGCTACGTTATCGCCTATTTATGGGGAATAACCACACTACATAGGCTCTGCCTTGCCTAAAAACCAAACATACTGCTGCAAATTCAACTACCAAAGATCAACACGCCCTAACAACGCTAATACTATTTAATGCGTCTTTAATTGCTTGCTGGCTTATTGGCTTATGAATATGAAGGTTAGCACCGTTCTTATAAGCTCGCTCTATATCATTTTGTGAAGTATTTGCTGTTATAACAATAATTGGCATTATTTTATTAAGATCAGAGCGTATTTTTTTAATCGCCTCAAACCCATCCATTACTGGCATATTTAAGTCCATAAAAACAATATCGTATTGATTTTCACTCACCATATCGCACGCGACTTTGCCGTTTTCAGCGCAATCATAGCTTAAACCTAATAAGCTAAGTATGCGGGTCAGTAATATAGTATTTAATGGATTATCTTCAACGACTAAACACGTTAGCTTGTCATTTATTTTACGAGGGTTTGGGAGAGCTTTACTGGCAATTATTGGTAAGTGCAAAGATACCAGCGCTCCATTAGCTTCATTATTTTTGAAGGTAATTTCACCGTGCAACGCCTTTACAACATACTGAACCCGAGTGAGACCTGTTCTTAATCCTTGAAAATGGTTTGTTTGTTTAAATGAGTCAAATTCAAGATCAGTAATCTCTTTCGAAAAACCACAACCAGTATCACTTACAGTTACACAAAGTTCATCATTAAAAAGCTTTGCAGAGACAGTAATTTCACCTTCTGTCGTAAACTTAATAGCGTTACTGATTAATTCTGTAAGCGTATGCTGCAAACGTTGATGATCCAATTTACATACACAATTTAATGATTCATCTAAACAACTAACTAGTTTCAGGCCTTTTTGCTGACAAGCATGCTCGTAAGCCATTAGTACTTTATTACACGACTCTAGAAGGTTTTCATTTTTAAATTGCGGTACCCACTTACCTGTACTTAAAGCTTGCAAGTCCTGCAGTTCATCTAATATAGCTATTAACCTAAGTGCGCAGTAATTAGCTTGGGTTTTAACGCTTTGCTGCGTATCAGAAACCTTTAACTCCTCAATAGACGTAATAAGACCCTGTAAAGGAGTTCTAAATTCGTGACTGGCTCTGGCAATAAAATGCTCTTTATTTTGACTCACTTGTTGAGCGAACTCTTTTTGTTTTTGGTATTTAGACAATGCGTTACCTATTTCTTTTTCCATTGGCATAAATACAAATCTTAACTCTACAAGTAGTAAAAACATCGCCATAAGCCAAAATAATAATTCAAGGTTAGATACCCAGTTCAATTTTTGGACAGCTTGCTCTTCAAATAAATTCACTGCATGATCTAGTTGCTTTAATAGCTCTTCAACCTCAGTTACATAGAATATACGCTTATCTACTTGGCCTTGTTGATAAAGCAAATTTTCCGCTTGCTGGATATATGTTGCAACTTGGGAATCTAGTTTATGAGGAGCTAACGTATATAGCTTAATAAGCTTAGGTGTAAGGTACTGATACTCTCCATTAGCATTTTTTGAAAGTAAGTAATTATGAGTTTTTTTGAATGATACGACTGATGCTTTTAACGCTTTAGTATGCTCAGAAATATTTGTTGCCGATAATAATAACTCATTACTATGCCAAGCTATTTTTTGAGAAAGCATTCTCTGCTTACCAGCCATATTTATTATTTTTGCGTCATATTTTTGCACCGAAAAATAATACTGCATAAGTGATGCTGATGTGCTTATTAATAGTGCTATTGCTATTAATGCCCATCGGTAACGAGTACGGATATTCGCGACAACTTTAAACATACTAAGCCCTGTTTTTGTTTTAAGTGTAGCTCAATTTTTTAGAACTAATAAGCAGCTTAAATAATGATTATTAAATAAAAAAGCCCAACTAAAAAGTTGGGCTAATAAAATAAAACTATTTAACTATCTATTTTCTAAACGGTTATAGTCGAACATTCCATATTCTATCCCACGATATTTTTTAGCTGTATCGTGCAATATATCGCTGTATTGCCAAAACTGTGGATGAGTACGTCGTATACCAAACTTAGATTTCAATGCACCATAATCAGCTTCTATTTGCATCATAGGCAATTGCTCGGCAAAAGCATTTACTTGCTGCTCGTTATTTAAATACCAAATAGCTGCTGGATAATCTCCGATAAACCCAGGAACAATAGTCGCGGTATCTTCATCATAAGCACGTTGGCCATCTTCGTTTAATAAACTAGATATATTGTAGTGCGCATTATGATGAATAATAGTGTAGCCCTTATGGCTATTATCTTCTTGCTTTACAAGTATAAAAGAAAGCTGAGGTAATAAGTTAACCGCTTTTGCTGGCATTTCACTTATTACATTTAACGGCTTTGCCACTTCAGTGTAGTTGTATTTTTCACTTAAAACTGGCGCTAAGGCTTCTTTCATCAAGGTATATAGTTCATGCTGTGGATCATCAGTTTCATAGTTAATACCACTGGGCTGGCTAAATTCTCGGTTACTTTTAAAGAACTTAGATAAGTCAGGTGGTGAATTACGATACCACTGCTTTTTGATTTGATTACGCTTGTGCTCAGGTAATAGAGCTAAAAAGTTTTGCTCTCCCTCTAAACGTAAAAAATCCATATATAGGCGTGTCACTAATTGATGGCCTATATTTCCGTACACATCAAAGCCTGCTACAAGCAAATAGTGAATACGCTCAAACAAAGCATAATCTAATATCCAGGTGGTTTTAGGCTCTTGACCAATAAAACCTTTAACTACAGTTGCACTATCAAAATGGCGGAAAATAGTTAGTGCCGCATTTTTATTATGCCCATCACCTTTCCATAGTAAGTCTGTTGTAAGGTGCTCACCACCTTTGAACATTTTGTTAGCAAGCTCAACTTTCGCCTGTAAATACTTTTTCTCGCGAACTGAATATTTAACCCAGCTAGAAATGGGTAAGGCATTACTCTCCTCAGCAGCAGGAAGTTCTAATGCCTCTTCATGTTGCATTAGCATTTCCCCTACAGCCGGAGTCGCTACTTTATTAGGATCAGCAAATGCCACCCAAAAATGATCGTTTATAACATTTAAAGCAATCTGACCACGACAAACAGGCCCTTTTATAAAGCCCATAATAATTAACTCTGCCTCATCAAGCATAAATTGATACTTAGAATTAATTGGAATAACTTCAAAAGTTTTAAAAGGGTTAGATGCTGCCTTAGGCTCATAACTAGGCATTTTCGTAACAGTATAATCTGGCGCAATAAACTGCTCATATAAACGCAGTAATTTAGCTTCATTAAGCTCAAGTGGTAAATGTGTTTTAGAAAGTATGGTTGTACGTTCTTGCATAAAACGATAATAAACACGGCTAACTTTAGGGTCATCGTATGGGCGGCGCGTGTTAATTAACTTTATTTCCTCACCAGGAGGCGTACTTGAGCGAACTAGTTTGAAAAAGCTTTGTGGGTTTTCTGAAGTAAAATAAATATGTGCTAAAAACCAATGCTCATAAATATACCGTGCTGATAACTGATACTTTAAGCTATCTTGATTTAAAAATGCTTCCCAGCCCGCTATTTTATTCTGATCATATTTACTTGGTGGCTGAATATGTGACATTTTACCACCACCTTTAAGCCAGTTCTGTAAGTGATTAAACTCTTCACGCGAAACACCAGGTAAACCATAAGGCATGCCGCCATGAGGTTGATCACTTGCCAATCGATCAAACTCACCCATTGTTGCGCAGGTTTGCGAACGCGCTAACGAAAAGTCAAACTCATCATCTAGCACTTCATTTACTGGCAATTCATGGCTTTGCTTTAGCACCAGGCTATTAAATAACACACTGCCCGCTAAGTTAGCTTCTTCACTTTGCACGCGCTCATTTAGCACTGGCGTAAAGTTTTTCTCTCGCCATTGCTGAGTATTAGTTGCATCAAATAATAAACGGCTTGGGGTCGTTGCCAATAAACGAGTTCCATCGTAAACGAGCTCTTTACTCAAACCTCGATCAATACCTTCAGGTGATGAGAGCTTAAGCTGGCAAGGTGCGTCGTAACAACCATGGCAAACGACGCAGCGGGTATCGAGTACAGGTTTTACATTTTGTAAAAAATCAGCACCAGCACCTGTTGTATGAGGCACAATTCTCTCTTGTGTTTGTTCAGGTCCAAAAATATCATCGTAGTGAGCATTTCCCAAATATGCACAACCACTTAAAATAATGAGTACTATCGTACTTATTAGTACTTTTCTCATTCGTCGTCCTCATCACCTAAATCAAAGGTGGGCATCATATCCATTTGAGGAGAAACGAATGTATTCTGACCTTCAGTATTCAAAACAATACTTAAAAGAGGGCCATGCGTTAATGTTATCTGCGCATCGTGCTCTTGATCTAATATAGCTAAGTACAGAGGATTAGTTATAAGCAACTCATAACCGCTAACAGTAATAGCGACACTGCTATCTTCACTTGGGTTCTGGCAAATTTGAGCAAGTAACTCATCATCAAGTCCAATTGATATTTCAAAATCAGGCTGCTCTAAGTCTCTATTACTTAATGATTCATCTAATAGAAATAAAGGGAGGGTTAAATTACTATCTTGTTCAAATTCCATTGCGTTCTCTGCACTTTCTGACGATTTAATTGACGAGTATTATATCAAACTAGCGAGTAAATTAACGCTAAAGCTAATGTAACTATTTAAACGTCATCCATAACAGATTCGATCACAGAAAATACAGCACCTTGAGGGTCGCATATAACACTAAAGCGACCAACATCGGGGATGTCTGTTGCAGGAACACATACTTGCCCGCCTAAGTTAGCGGCTTTACTAACAATTACATCGCAACTCTCTACTGCAAAATAAATCATCCAATGAGCAGGGGTATCATCAGGCCATTCACTTGTCATTTCAAGCATACCGGCAATTGGTTGTCCATCGACTAAAAATAAAATGTAGTCCATCCCTTCCATAGGCTTTATTTCGCTTTCCCAGCCTAGTAAAGCACAGTAAAAGTCTCTACTTACTCTACTATCTCTTGTTGCTAACTCATGCCAATAAGGCGTATTTAATTCACCTAAGCGCTTACAACCTTTATGATCATTCCCCTGCCATAGTGCAACAGTTGCGCCTACTGGATCTTTTAGCATAAGCATGCGACCTGCATTCATAACATCATGAGGACCGGCAATAATTTCAGCACCTAGCTCTTTCGCTTTTAGCGCACAATCATCAACATTATCGACTGCAATATATGCCAACCAATAACTTGGTATCTCTGCACTAATTTGCTCTTTAGGCATTTCGTACATTGCAGCGATATCATCACCTTGCTTTTGTAGCATGGTGTAGTATATGTTCTCTCCAATAGGTTGATCCTCATGTCCCCAATCAAATAATGATGTATAAAACGCCTTACCGTCTTTCCAATTGTGCGTACAAAGTTCTGACCAACAAAAAATACCATGCGGATGGTTTTCAACTTTACTCATGATTAAGCCCTTATTATTCTAATTTCACCTAAACGAACTCTGTCACATTTTATAAACGAGACAATGGAACAGACTATAAATTGAGATTAGAGCAATAACTAAGCAGAGTCGATAAAAGAAGGGCAACAATTCGTTATTCAGTTGTTTCATATTTGAGGTTTTTAACGCAGTTAGGGTCAGATTTAACCTCTAAAATGGATTAAATATTATTGCTGATTGATATAAATGATTTACTAAGAAGTCCTTCGCTCTAGAGGAATCCCTGAATCACTTTTCTGCAGACGTAAAAAAGCCCGACTATTTCTAGTCGGGCTCTCTACAATTTGGAGCCTGGTAATGTCCTACTTTCACATAGCAAATGCTACACTATCTTTGGCCGGGGCTCGCCTTCGAGCTGTTTTGTTTCACTACTGAGTTCGGCATGGGCTCTTGGCTATTTATTAAATCCAAAACAGCAAAAAACCCGTCACATTGCTGTAACGGGTTTCTTTAATTTGAAGCCTGGTGATGTCGTAGTGCCCACAGCGGTGGAGAGCC
>NZ_JJNY01000116.1:0-2673 GCF_000690035.1 Pseudoalteromonas sp. S3431 | reverse complement strand
TTTAGTAACGTATTGAATCATGGTGATATTTAAATTTATTTTCTCTAGCCAGAGATTTTCAGTGAAAACAAGGCGAATTTACGCGTCAACAGCGGGCCTATTGCAAGTAAATTCAACACAGTTAGCGCTGAAAATAGCTGCTTGAGATAGATTTATTATCCATAACCCAGCTTATTTAGATCAAAGATAATAGTAGTGAATTTTTGAATAATAGAATGAATGCGTTGAGGCAATAGAGTCACTGCGCAAGGATTGTATTTAAACTAAGATGGGTCATAATTGAGCTACTATTTAATTCAATGTGTAAGGAATGTGCGCATGTCAGTATTTATTATTTTACTGGTTGTGGTGGTGGTTATTTTTGCAGTTAAAGATATACGCCTTAATCTGATCAGTAGACCCACGTTTAAAATGTTCAAAAAGGTACTTCCGCCGCTATCGCAAACAGAGCGAGAGGCGATGGAAGCAGGTGATGTTTGGTGGGATGGTGAGTTATTTAGTGGTAACCCAGACTGGCAAAAACTGCACCGTTTTCCTAAACCAGAGCTTAGCGATAAAGAAAACGCATTTATGGCTAACCAAGTAGAAACCTTATTGGCGATGCTTGATGATTATCAAATTGTACAAAAAGACAAAGACTTACCAAAAGAAGTGTGGGATTACCTAAAAACAGAAGGTTTTTTTGCACTGATCATTCCTGAAAAATTTGGGGGTCGTGAGTTCTCCGCAATTGCGAATTCAACGATAGTGTCAAAAATTTCGACTAAAAGTCTAACTGCCGCAGTCACTGTTATGGTGCCTAATAGCTTAGGTCCAGGCGAATTGCTTCTTCATTATGGTACTAAAGAGCAGCAAGATCGTTGGCTGCCAAGTTTAGCTAATGGCACAGATGTGCCTTGTTTTGCATTAACGGGCCCAGAGGCGGGTTCTGATGCTGGCAGCATTCCTGATTCAGGCGTGGTGTGTATGGGGGAGCACAATGGCGAGCAAGTAATAGGCCTGCGTTTAAATTGGTCAAAGCGCTACATTACACTTGCACCAGTGGCTACTGTACTAGGCTTAGCGTTTAAAATGTATGATCCAGATGCTTTATTAGGTGATAAAAAAGAGCTGGGTATTACGTGTGCGCTTATACCAACCGATCATCCGGGTGTTGAAACGGGTGAGCGTCATTATCCGCTTAATATGGCCTTTATGAATGGCACAACGTACGGTAAAGATGTATTTATACCACTGGATTGGATTATTGGTGGACAAGATTGCGCAGGACGTGGTTGGAGAATGCTTGTTGAGTGTTTAAGTGCAGGGCGTGGTATATCGCTACCAGCATTAAGTGCAGCAACCGGGCACTTAGCTTCAAAAATGACATCGGCATACGCCATGGTACGCCAGCAGTTTGGTGTATCTATAGGGCAATTTGAAGGTGTGCAAGAGGCACTTGCGCGTATTGGTGGTTTAACTTACACACTGGAGTCGTGCAGATTAATGACCGCAGGTGCGATTGATTTAAAATTAAGTCCGTCGGTTGTAACAGCGATTGCTAAATACCATATGACTGAAATGGGTCGTACGGTAATGAACGATGCAATGGATATTCATTCAGGTAAAGGAATTCAAGTAGGGCCTAATAACTATTTGGCGCATGGTTATATGGGGATTCCGGTATCAATTACGGTAGAAGGCGCGAATATTTTAACGCGTAATTTAATGATATTTGGCCAAGGTGCAACACGCTGTCATCCATTTGTTTTAAAAGAAATGGAAGCCGCTGCAATGGAAGATGACGACGCAGCACTTGAACAATTTGATGGTTTATTAATGAACCATATAATATTTGCAGCAAGTAATGCAGGTATGGCATTTATGCATGGCTTAACACGTAGTTATTTTGCTAAAGCGCCTGTAGGTGGTGAAACGGCTGTTTATTATAAGCAACTGAGCAGAATGAGCCGAGGCTTAGCTATTTGCACAGACGTGGCTATGTTAATGCTTGGCGGTGAGCTTAAACGAAAAGAAATGATATCGGCACGTTTGGGTGATGTATTAAGTCATTTGTACTTAGCATCAACTGTTTTAAAACGTTATGAAGACGAAGGGCGCCAACAAGCTGATTTACCATTTGTAAAATATGCAATTGAGAACTCATTATTTGAAATTGGCCAAGCGTTTAATGGCTTCTTTAAAAACTTTTCAAATCCGGTTGTTAATTTTACCCTTAAACGTATCGTGTTCCCGCTTGGAAATCATTACCACAGACCAAGTGATGAAATAGCGCAAAGTATTTGCGAGCGTATGACTCAACCTGGAGTATTTAGAAACCGCTTAACGCATTTATGTTATGTAGATGAAAATGCAGGTACAGGGGTAATGGAAAGTGCATTTTTAGCTATGCATGATATGCAAGCGCAGTTTAAAGACCTAAAACAATGGCAGCGTAAGGGTAGTGTACCTGCAACGCTTGATATTGAAGGCGCTATAAATTATGCACTTGAAAATAAGTTGTTAGAGCAAACGGATGCTGATGCTATGCATCATGCTAATAAGTTACGAATGAAAGCCATTGCAGTTGATAACTTTCAACCAGGTGAGCTGTAGCGCAGTACTTTAAATACTAGGGCGTGTTGACCCTTCGTGGTTGAATTTGCAGCAGGCTGTTTGGTTTTTAGGCAAGGC
>NZ_JJNY01000115.1:0-7016 GCF_000690035.1 Pseudoalteromonas sp. S3431 | reverse complement strand
CGTTAAATTGATCAAAGATTTATGCAGGTTGGTATTAAATACCGATATAGCGCAATATGTTATTAGGGCGTGTTGTTCTCTGGTGGTTTAATTTGCAGTAGTATGTTTGGTTTTTAGGCAAGGCAGAACCTATGTTGTGTGGTGTTCTTGTGTGGTGTTCCCCATAAATAGGCGATACGCAGCATAAATGCCAAACATGCGCCACCCTTGGGTTCGCCCTAGGGGCGATTGACTCTTTGTTGCTCGGCTTTGACTTATTCTTACATGGATGTAAGCCAGTAGGGTAAAGCAGGAGCCGTTATCAGGTTACAAATCTCGAGCCGAGATTAAATTGCCCCTAGATTGAACAAATTTCAACATGCCCTAAACCCCTTAGTCAAAGTTTAGATTAAATACTTTTACTTTTTCAGTTAAAAAAGGAACCACCAGTGCTAAATAAAGATCTGCCTTCTCTAAACAAAACAAGCGAATTTAAATATTTGTTTTTTGTAAATTTATCGTACTCGTTTAACGTCTTAAGACCCATAGAGCACGAAATAAAAAAGCGAGGAGGCAGCGTTGCTTGGTTTATTCCTACTGGAAGTGAAGCAGAGGGCTTTTTACAGCCTGATGATTACCAGCTACTCAACATAAAAGAAGTTAAAGAATATAACGCCAATGCCACACTTGCGCCTGGTAACGTGATCCCTCATTTTTTTCCTGGGATTAAAGTGCAGGTTTTTCATGGCTTTGATTCGGGCAAAAAGAACAAATTTAATATTAGAGGATTTTTTGACTTATATTGCACACAAGGTCCAAATATTACTCAAGGGTTTAATGATATTAACGATGGCACTTGCGATGTAGTCGAAACCGGCTGGTCAAAGTTAGATCCTTTATTTACTGAGCATAAAGACATAGCGCTATATCAATCTGATAAGCCTACCATATTATATGCCCCCACTTTTTCGCCAAAGCTAACAAGTACCTACAAGCTTTACCCTTATATTAAAGCGCTATTAAAAACACAAAACTGGCAGTGGATAGTAAAGCTTCATCCAAAAGCGACAAGCGAAGAAATTGAAATGTATAAATCACTCGCCTGCGAAAACCTCACCTTTATTACCACCGGTGATGTGATTCCAATTCTACAGGCTACCGACATTATACTGTCTGACACATCATCAATTATTACCGAATTTGCATTACAAGAAAAAGTAGCCGTTGCGTTTAACAACCGCAAACCTAAAGACTGGATGATTAACTTTAGTAACGAAGCCGACCTAGAAAGTACTTTAATAAGCGCTTTTCAAAAAGATGAGCACACATTAGAAAAAGTAAAACAATACTGCGACAGCGTTCATCCATACAGAGATGGCAAGTCGAGTGTGAGGGTATTAGGCGCTATTAATAATTTAATTTGTTCTGGTACATCTCACCTAAAAAGAAAACCTTTAAACTTACTTCGTAAATTTAAAATTAGAAAAAGCCTAAATTACTATTGGTGGTCATAACTTTAAAGCCAAGCAATCACATATAAAACAAAGGATTATTGGATTTTTAGGGTTAAAACTTGTTTTAGCTGGGCTTTTATACCAATTAGCATAATTAATACCAATTCACTTAATTAAGTGAGCTATTTTGAGGTAAGAAAATCGTGTCGATAACAAGGCAAAAATTTCGTTATTTAGTTATTCTATAACAGAAATTTTTAACGCAGTTAACGTCAGATTTGATCCCTCAAATTGATTAAGTATTATTGCGGATTGGTATAAGTAACCTGAACTTTGGATAATAAATTTATCTCAAGCAAAGTTCAGGTTAAGTATTATTGCGGATTGGTATTTATGCGCCGTTATAACCTATGTATGGGAAATAAAAACACTCTAAACTAGATACGATTTTAATCAGGTTTTATATTTTACTAAGTACTTCACGTAAAATAGTGCTCGAAGTATGCGTAGTGTAAGGGAAATACATTATTTCAACTCCCCGCTTAGCAAAGTCTTCTTCTATTGCGTTCCACTTGTCAGTGCCTTTCCAATCGTCTCCGACAAACATTTTGTCAAATTTAAAATTATTCCACGCTTCTAGTTTGTCATAATTAACTTGAGGAACAACCTCATCCACAAACTTAATCGCTTCGACAATTTCTAGCCTTTCTTGAAAAGGGATTACCGGCTTTTTGTTTTTAACCGATATAGATAACTCATCGCTTGTTACCCCAACAATAAGGTAATCACACTCTAGCTTTGCGCGTTTAAGTACATTGAGATGACCAATATGAAACAGATCAAAAACCCCAGTGGTATAGCCTATTTTTTTCATTTCAAAACCTACGACTAAAAGTAACACCCTAATAATTTAGTACGTAGGATAACATAAGCATAAACATGAATAAAAATCAGGAACAAACCAATACAAACCTGCACTAAAGCTAACATAGTATAATTAACCTAAACTCTGGATAATAAATCTATCTTAAGCAGTTCTTTTTAGCGCTAACTGCGTTAAATTCACTTGCAATAGGCCAGCTATCAATGCGTAATTTCGCCTTATTTTCACTGAAACTTTCTGACTAGAGGAAATAAATTTAAATACCATTATGGTTAAATGAAGTTGTAAAAAGCCTGAATTTTATCCACGTTTAAAATGTAACTCTACTTTTTATACTTTACAGCTTTTCTAAAACGTATTCTGCGCGGCTTACTGCAAATTCTTTATCTTGTTCTACAAACAAACCGGTTACTACCGAGTTATCAACAATCATTGCGTAGCGTGAAGAACGTATACCGCCAAAGCCAGCGGTGTCTTTATCAAGGCCTAATGCCTTAGTAAAGCTTGCATCACCATCGGCAAGCATGGCAATTTCTTGTGCGTTTTGTGAATCGCCCCATGCTTTCATAACAAATGCATCATTAACTGATACACAGTAAATAGCGTCAATACCTTTTGCTTTAATTTTATCAGCAAGGGTAATAAATTCTGGTAAATGAGCATTTGAACAGGTTGGTGTAAACGCGCCTGGCACAGCAAACAGCACAACTTTTTTACCTTCAAATAACTCACTGTTCGTCAATGTTTGCATGCCGTCGTTAGTTAATTGCGTAAGTGTTACAGCCGGTAACGTTTGGCCTTGTTCAATCATAATAAATCCTTAAAAAAATATTGAAACGTAATGAATTTTTAGCTTATCGCTTAATGCGACTAACATACAGCTTTGTTTATTTTTTAAGGCCCAAGCTACCTTTTATTGTTTGCATTTGCTGCTGTAGCTGATTACGAATATCATCAACAAGTAAACTGGATTCACTCACTTGCCCTTTCATGCTTTGCATTGATTTACTAAAATTGTCGAGTAAGCTACTCTGCTACTCTGCTGCTTTGCCAGTTCCATTGCCTCAAAAGCAACGCTGTTTGCACTTTGAGCATTGCTGGCTACCCCTTCGGAGTTTAGTTTTAGCTCTTGAGCATTTTGTGTTTGCGACTGTGCACCGTTGGCCAATGCTGATATTTGCGTAGACACCACTCGCGAGTTTTCAGTTAGCAAGCTTAGTTGATCGTTTATATCGCTAAGCGATCCTTGTGTTTGCCGCGCTAACTGCCTTACTTCATCAGCAACCACAGCAAAGCCACGTCCGTGCTCTCCTGCACGTGCTGATTCAATCGCTGCATTTAGGGCTAAAAGGTTAGTTTGATCGGCAATATTACGAATAACCTCAATAATTTTACCCACCCCATCAACACCTGTTAGTAACTCTTGTATGCTTTGCATTCCTTGCTCTACACGCACTTGCGTATCAGAACTGGCATCTAACATATTTGCTGAAAAGCCCAAACTTTGCTCCATTGCAGTAAATGTACTTTGTGCGTTATCGGCCACCTGTGCATTTATATCATTTACCAGCTCCCCAATACGTTGAATGTCGCTTAATAAGTTTTGATTTTGTTCTACTTGCCCATGGCTAAGCGATGCTTGTTGACTAATAGTGTATAAGTTTTCGCTCATCTGCTGCATAAAACTGTTAACCACCTTTAGCATTTGTGCCCGCTCTTGCGCTTCAGTTCGCTGCCTATCGATGAGTTGATTAAAAAACTGCGCAATCTCACCAATCTCAGTTTTTGAATTTTTACTTTCAATACTCTTAAGCTCATTACTTTCAATTAAAAAAGCAAAGCCATCTCGTAATTGCCTAAGCGGGTTTAGTACTTGATTACGTTGTACAAAATAAACGCCCGCAGCCAATATAACCAACGTACCTATTGCAACACAAAATACCCAAAGTACTTGCTGCTTTAAATTATCTTGCTCAGCATTAATAACCGTATTTGAAAGTGCACTAATTTGTGAGCGTAACGCATTAGAGCCATTTTCTCGTAACTGAGTTTGCTTAAGGGTACTTGCTAAATCACGCGGATAACGATTAGGCCAACTGACAAGCTCTGACTTTATTTCGTCGCCAAGGTCTTCGGCTTCTTCATCAATAAATAGAGCGTCTTCGTCAACGGCACTCATAACACCTAAATTAGGAAGCTGCTCAATAGCTTGTGCTAATTTATTTAAATTTACGATGCTTTGCTGCAAGCTTTGTTCTGTGTTTTTATCGTACTGAACAATAAGTTGATAGGTAAATAAAGATAAGTTAATTACTTCAGTGTAATAATCACTCGCCAGAGAGTAATACATTAGCGCATGGTTATTTTGCTCCGGTGCTTTTTTAGCGTAGCTAATCAATGTTGATGCTGAGCCTGCCATTTGCCTAAGCGCGTTATCAAGTAGTGCGGTTTCGTTACCCGAAAGCTTACCAAGTGCACGGTATTTTCCATTTATGTCATTGTTGAGGTTCGTTAATTGCTGTTCAAGCGTTGTGCTTAACTCACTTGGCAATATAGATAATTGATTAACTTTAACGTTGTTAATTAAAGTAGAGGCTTGATTTAAATATTGGTTGTCACCTTGGTCTAAGTAACGCCCTAAATAACCGGCTAAATCAACTAAAATAGTATTTTTTAGTTGGCTGTATGCAGTATTTTGCTGCTCTAGCTTAAGTAAAGTTTGGCTTGCCCAAAATAAGGTAGAGCCTAATAAAATACTCGCCAAAGCCAATAATATAGCCAGTAACCGGGTAATAGATGACACGCGCATAAATCTTAGCTCCAATAGTGAGTGCGCGCTTAGAGTATTAACTATTTATGACAATTTTATGTAAACCACCTTTAAAGGCCGAGTTATTCAACAATTTTTAATGCAACCAATACAAAAGAACTGCTTATAACAACATGACAAGGCTGCGCCTAATAACCATAAATACCCTCAATGATTGAAAGCTCAAAGCGGTAAACTTTTCGTTTAGCCTTTGCTTTTCTTCTTTCTTACTCAAGCGTTTATTGTTAACCTCGCATTTACGTTTTTACTTGAACTAATTTTGCTAACGGAATAATTATGCTAAAAAAAATATCGCTGCTCGTCGGGTTGGCAATCAGTACAAATGCGATGGCTAAAGGTGGCGTATCTCCTTATTTACCTTTAAATCAAGCACCCGAACTTGAGCACCAAATACAACGTCTTTTAGCGGTTAGTAAAAATACACATATAATGAGTAAGCCTTATAAAGCGCACGATATTTATAAGGTTTTGCAAACTGTAAGACACTCCTACCCTGAGCTTTACCAAACATTGTCGTATCAAATTAGTCCTTACGTGCAAAGCGATGCCGGCACTTTTGCCAAAGTAACACTCGCTGCGGGCACAAAAGATAAAACTCTCCCTAATCAACGCGGCCAAACAACTAAAACTAACTTAATAGTTGAAGGCGGTGCGTATGCTAATTTTGGCCGTTACTTTGGTGTAAGTGTTGCTGGTATAGCCAACGAAGACGAAATACTCCCAACACAAAGCTTTGTTTACCTTGGTTATAAATATGCTCAGCTAGATATTGGCTACCGCGAGCATTGGTACTCACCATTTAACGACAGCGCCATGTTATTAAGCACGCAAGCTAAAACCACGCCTTCTATCACGCTGAGCAATGTAGAGCCAATTACCAGCTTTAATATTCGTTACGATATGTTTATTAGTAAAATGACAGAGCAAAGCGGGATATTAAAAACGGCTAAAATTACAGGAACTAAAAGACTGTATGAACAAGGAGAACCTTATTTATTTGGTTTACATACCAGTTTCGCAGCAACCGATAATTTAACAGTAGGTTTAAGCCGTTTAATGCAGTTTGGTGGAGGAACTCGCAAAGTTAGCTTAAAAGACTTCCTTGAAGGCTTTTACCAACCAGGTACAAAAGATAATGTGGGAATAGGTGACTCAAGTGATGCCAACTTTGAACTTGGTGATCAATTAGGCTCAATAACCTTTGCCTATAATAACAGTATTTATGCACTACCGTTCGAGCTTTATGGTGAGGTAGCGCTTGAAGATACATTGGGTGGTGGTAGAAATAACTCTTATAGCTTTGGGCTATATTTACCATTTATTACAAATAATCACAGCTTGCGTATTGAACACAGCAACTGGCAAGATGGTTGGTACTTTAATGGTATATATTTAGATGGCAACCGAAACTCAGGTAATGTAATTGGCCACTGGGCAGGTGATGAACACGATTACAACGACTATACACCTGCTAAATCGATGAGCGTAAACTGGCATTGGCAATTAAGTAAAATAGAGAGCTTAAATACCACAATTCGTATGCTTAAAAATAAAAATGAAGCTTATAAAACAAGCTACGAATTACAAACAGCGTACACGCGTAAATTAAGCAAACCTATTATGGGCGCAAAAAGTTGGGGCGCGGAGCTATATCAAGGTAAAGATGTATACGGAGAAACATTTGCTAGGTTAGGCTTATTTGCTAATTTTTAACACCTTGTAGGTGCGAATTTACTTCGCGCTTTGTAACGTGGCTTGGGTGTTTAAAAAGCGAGGTGTAAAACCTCACCTACAACATACGCCAAACCGTAGGTGCGAATTCACTTCGCGCTTTGTAACGTGGCTTTAATGTTTAAAAAGCGAGGTGTAA
>NZ_JJNY01000114.1:0-21745 GCF_000690035.1 Pseudoalteromonas sp. S3431 | reverse complement strand
AGGTTCTTCTACAAGTTCAGGCTCTTCTACAAGTTCAGGTTCTTCTAAAAGCGCCGGCTCTTCTTCAAGTTCAGGTTCTTCTACAAGTTCAGGCTCTCCTGCAAGTTCAGGCTCTTCTAAAAGTTCGGGCTCTTCTGCAAGTTCAGGCTCTTCTTCAAGCTCAGGCTTTTCGTCAAGTTCAGGCTCTTCTACAAGTTCAGGCTCTTCTGCAAGTTCAGGCTCATCTACAAGTTCACGCTCTTCTGCAAGTTCAGGTTCTTCTACAAGTTCAGGTTCTTCTACAAGTTCAGGCTCTTCTAAAAGTTCAGGCTCTTCTACAAGTTCAGGTTCTTCTAAAAGCGCCGGCTCTTCTTCAAGTTCAGGTTCTTCTACAAGTTCAGGCTCTTCTGCAAGTTCAGGCTCTTCTACAAGTTCAGGCTCTTCTGCAAGTTCAGGCTCATCTACAAGTTCAGGCTCTTCAATTAATGTAGATGCTAGTGACTCTACATCAGCAACATTTAATTCTTCCTGCGCTTCGGCTAAATCATCGGCAGAATCGGCTAATGCCACATTAATATCAGAGTCACGCTTTTCAGTCTCAGCTTCTTCATCTGCGGATTCATCAATTAAACTATCAATACCATCTAAATCAAAATCATCTTTTTCTTCGACTAACGCATCAGCTGCACTGTCATCCCCAGCGTCGTCAATTAAACTATCAATATCATCTAAATCAAAATCATCATTTTCTTCGACTAACGCATCAGCAGCACTGTCATCCGCAGCGTCATCAATTAAACTATCAATATCATCTAAATCAAAATCATCATTTTCTTCGACTAACGCATCAGCCGCACTGTCATCCCCAGCGTCATCAATTAAACTATCAATATCATCTAAATCAAAATCATCATTTTCTTCGACTAACGCATCAACAGCACTTTCATCCGCAGCGTCATCAATTAAACTATCAATATCGTCTAAATCGAAGTCGTCACTTTCTTCGACTAAGGCTTCATCAACGCTATCGTCTGTAGCCTGGTCAATTAAGCTATCAATGTCGTCTAAATCAAAATCATCTTTTTCTTCGACTAACGCATCAGGTGCAATGTCATCCGCAGCGTCATCAATTAAACTATCAATATCATCTAAATCAAAATCATCACTTTCTTCGACTAAGACTTCATCAACGCTATCGTCTGTAGCTTGATCAATTAAGCTATCAATATCGTCTAAATCAAAATCATCTTTTTCACTTGAAAGACTATCTTCTGTATTATCTAAATCTGATTCAGTATTTGTTTGATCTAATAAGTCATCAATATCAAAATCATCATCTTCAGCGAGTTCTTCGCTAAGGGCGGCCATTTCATCATTCGATTCTAAGCTATTATCTTCTTCTATATCGTTTGTTTGTGGTGAGTCAAACTCCGATAAGCCATCATCTTCATTAAATAAACTATCTAAATCATCATTACTTAAAATATCATCACTATTTGATGATTCTAGTGGCGAATCTAAATCAATATCACCTTCTGAGCTATCATCAGGTGATTTATCGAAATCTTGTTGCATGAAAATATCAAGTTCATCGTCTTCAATATTTTCATCGTCAAAAACAATATCATCGCTTAATAAACTTTCTAATTCATCCTGATCAAGTAGGCTATCAGACTCAGTAAAGTCCTCTAGGCTGTCATCAAAAGCAATATCATCATCCGGTAATGGGGTATCATCGTCCGGTAAGATATCATTTTCTAAACTATCATCTAGCTGAATACTTAAGTCATCAAGTGGTTCCGGGACGATAGGGTCTTCAATATTTTGAGTATCTAAATCGTCATCGTTTGCGTAGGTAGGTGTTTGTGGTAAAAAATCATCGTCGCTTTGGACATCATCTTTACTAGCCCGCTTGCGTAAGAACATCACAACAGCAAAAACAATCAATAACCCAGGAATAACCATCAATAATCCAAGAACAAAAGGATTAGATAAAAAAGATCCCAGATCAAATTCAGCTTCTGGCTCTATTTTCTCAGCCTTTTGCTGTTCTATCATTTCATTTTGTTTAATTATTAGTTCTTTTAACTGTTGCTGTATTTCACTGTCTTGACCGAGCTGCATACGCACATTTTCAAGCTCTTTGGAGATGCCCGTAAGCTGTTTTTTTAAATTATTATTTTCAACTAAAATTTCTTCTACGTTATCAACTGAACTTTTAAATTGTTGTTGAAGCTCAACTAACTTACTAGTTTGATCTGTTTTAATTTCTTTAATTTCTTTTTGTAATTCTTTTTTTGCGTCATCTACATCAACTTTACGAGCTTGAGTAACTTGAGTTTGAGCTGAATTAATTTCACTTTGCGTAAGCGTACCGTTTTTTTTCTTTTCCCATAACGCATCATCTTGTTCAGAACGTTGTTTAGCGAGTTGTGTATTAACATTTCTAATTTCAGCTAGAGTAGGAATTTTTAAATAGGCACCACTTTGCATGTGGTTAAGGTTTTGCTCTAAAAATGAATTAGGATTTTTGTTATACAAAGCCTGCATAACTTGATAAATGCTAACCGAGTTGTCCGGGCGTACCTTAGCCGCTATACGCCAAAGCGTATCCGTCGGTTTTATTGGCCCAATAGATCGCCCTTGCGCACCATAGTCAGCGCCCTTTGGCCCCTTTAACTGGGTACTGTCTTGAGAGTAAACTGATGTTACTATCAATGCAGACGCTAATATAATAAGTGTAGCTAAACCGCGCATGCTGATCCTTTAATGTTTAAATGTTAACGCAGCACCGAGAAAGTTAAGTGCATAAACATTGATTAATCTTGCTTTTATCAGTCAAATGACTGATTCACATTTGTTATTACAATCTATTTTTGTTGCAAGCTCTATTCCAATTACAAACTATAAACCAGTTCATGAGTAATATCCATTGCAACACATTGAAAATAAATACCTAAAAACATTATTAATAATATAAATTTATCGAGGATTATCAGTAGGTTTATATACTTCGTGAGATAAGTGGCAAAAAAATGGCGGTAACCCGAATAAAAAGCGGCAAACAATTGGTGCTTACCGCTTCTAAACTAATCGTTAGCTATAAAATATTACATGTAATTAGCAATAAGTTCTTCTGCAATTTGTATACTGTTAGTTGCAGCGCCTTTACGCGTGTTGTCACTTACAACCCACATATTTAAACCATGAGGGTGCGAGATATCAGCTCGTAAACGACCAATATAAACAGTGTCATTTCCACTTGCATCAGATACTGCCGTTGGATAATCACCTTCATCGTCAATCAACTCAACACCAGGGGCATCTTTTAAAAGTTGCTTAACATGCTCAAAGTCATAAGGCATACGCGTTTCAATATTAATTGATTCAGAATGTCCAAAAAATACAGGCACACGTACGCATGTAGGATTTACAGCAATAGTCGTATCACCCAAAATTTTATGGGTTTCATTTACCATTTTCATTTCTTCGCGTGTATAGCCGTTCTCTTCAAAGCTATCAATTTGAGGAATAACGTTAAATGCTATTTGCTTTGGAAAAACTTTATTATCCATAGGACGAGCATTCATTAAATTAGCAGTTTGTTTTGCAAGTTCATCAACCGCTTCTTTACCTGCGCCCGATACAGCTTGGTAAGTAGATACATTGATACGGTCTATTCCGTAAGCATCATAAATTGGTTTAAGTGCTAGCATCATCTGAATAGTTGAACAGTTAGGGTTAGCGATAATATTACGATTTCTAAAATCAGCTAGGCTTGAAGCATTAACTTCTGGCACTACTAATGGGATTTCAAAATCATTTCTAAAGTGTGATGTGTTATCAATTACAATACAACCGGCGTCTGCTGCAATAGGTGCATATTTTTCAGATACACTGCCACCAGCAGAAAACAAACCTATGTGCGCTTGGCTAAAGTCAAAGCCTTCAACGTCTAATACTTCAATGGTCTCACCACGAAACTTTATATCTTCACCCGCGCTGCGGCTGCTAGCAAGTAAAAAAAGCTGATCAACAGGAAACTTACGATCTGCTAGCGTTTCAATGATTTGACGGCCTACTAAACCAGTAGCGCCAAGTACGGCAACGTTATATTTTTGCGACATATTTCTTCCTCTATAAACGACATTAAAACAACATCGTTAGTTAAATAACTATTTAGCTATGGTAAAACCAAGTTGACTAAGTGCAGCTAGTTGTGAGCTATCACCTTGTATCGACAAGGTGCTAAATTCTCGTCTTACCGGATAGCTTTTTCGTAAACTATCAAAACCATCACTTTCTAAGTGGCGAAGTAAAATACCATCATCACGGCGAACGTCGTAAATTAAATGCACTAAACGGGCAACATCCTGCTCATTAAAGTTTGGCGTAATAACCGATTGTGTAATAGCTGGAGTAGGTAAAAAATCATTCAACGATTTACTCGCATCGACACTTTTCAGTTCACACAGTTTTTGATACAGCATTTGTGTACCACGTGCTTTGCCTTCAAGCGTATGACCCGCAATATGCACACTGGCGTAGCGAACATGTTCTAGTAATTCAGTTAAAATATTGGGCTCTTTTTCCCATACATCAAGCACTAAATCCAGATCAGCTCCCGCTTCCATTACCTCAAGCAACGCTTGGTTATCAATTACATCGCCTCGGCTTGCATTAATCAGCGTAAGCCCTGGCTTAAGTGCTTTTAATCGCTCTTTACCCATCATGTGCAGCGTTTTATGCTCGCCACTTTTAACAAGGGGAACGTGAAAAGTAACAACATCTGATTTTGCTAATAACTCATCAAGCGCTATATGATCTTGTAGTAAGCCTTGTTCGTGCTTAATTGGATCGCATAACAGTACATCAACATCTAGTGCTTTTAATTTTTCAGCTAAACACGTACCAATGTTACCCACCCCGACTATACCAATTGTTTGACCACACAATGGGCGCGCATTCTCTTGGCTTAATGCAAATAAGCTACTAATTACATATTCAGCTACCGCAACGGCATTACAACCAGGCGCGCTAGTAAAAGCGATATCTCTATCATGCAGTAATTGCGTATCAATATGGTCAATGCCAATTGTGGCTGTACCCACAAAGCTAAGCTTATTAGCTTGTGACAACAGCTCATAATTAACATTGGTCACTGAACGAGTAAGGAGTACATCTACATCAATTAATTGTTCAGGGGTTAATTTACGACCATCAAAACGCTCAACCTCACCAAAGTCTGCAAAGTACTGCTCAACTAAAGGCATATTTTGATCGGCAAGAATTTTCATTACAGAGTCCGTTTGGCAATTAAGAGGCGCTATTGTAGCGAACAACCTAGCCTTTACACAAACTAAAAAGCGAGGGCTTGTTGACCTTTCAGGATTAAAATTTGCTCGTTCTAGGGGCAATTTAATTGCGGCATGAGGTTGTAACTTAGTGGGCTAAGTAAAAATCGAGCAAAGCTTCCGCCCCTTACCTACACCCATTTAGGCAACAAAGAGTAAATTTCCCCTAGGGCGAACGCAAGGACTGTGTATGTTTAACCTCGAAAAATAAACAGGATCTAGTCAGTCCATTTTTGAAAAAAATCACCTTTAAAGGATCATATTAAGCTTTTGGATTACCGGTCAATTTAGAGAGGATTTATCACAGTATTATATTTTTAACCTGTGAGCTTAATAACGACACCGCTGTATATTTAATTTCTAAAGATAAATATATGTTGAAGTAACTCCCTAAAAAAAATGCAGCTCATCTAAACGAGCTGCATTTAATCAAAAGTAACTTTGAAGGATTACTTTATTATTTTATCTTCGTTTACTTCAACAACCTCAGGCGAGGCTTCTGTAGCATCTTCTTGCGTAACTTCAACGTCCGCTTTAACCGCAATCGCTGCATCCACAGTTGCTTGCTCACCAGCTATATCGGCTTGTAAAACAGTGTAAAAAGTAGCACTAGAGCTTGCCATTGTTACCAGTGATTCACATGGTGCAAAGTTAGCATCGCTGTTAGCTAATGTAGACATATCAGAGCTTATTTTACTTGCGCCTAATTTATCCATATAGCTAAACGGGCCACCTAAAAATGGTGGAAAACCAATACCAAATATTGCACCGATATCGCCATCACGTGGGCTGGCAATAATGCCATCATCTAAACAGCGTACTGCTTCGTTAAGCATTTGCGATACACAACGCTTAGCAATTTCGCTCTTGTTTAAACGTGGAGCCGGGGTAACACCCAATAGTTCGTAAACTGACTCATCAACCTTTTTGCCTTTTTTATCGTATTCATAAAAACCACGACCCGATTTACGGCCAAGGCGTTTTGAATCAATCATACGCATAAATGCATCAGGGCCTTTAAAACGCTCGCCTAATTCTTTTTCAAGAATTGGGGCAATTTTAGAGCCAATATCAATACCTACTTCATCAAGTAGAGCCAGCGGTCCTACCGGAAAACCAAACTCAACAAGCGCTGCATCAATCTTTTCAATTGGCTCACCCGCAAGCATCAAATTAGCAGCTTCGTTTAAGTAAGGCGCTAAAATACGGTTTACGTAAAAACCGGCCATGTCTTTTACAACAATTGGCGTTTTACCTTGCTTACGTGCAAAGTTAACAACGCGGGCAATGGTCTCTTGAGATGTACCTTCGTGTGGAATGATTTCCACTAATGGCATTTTTTCCACTGGTGAAAAGTAATGCAAGCCAATTACATTTTCAGGACGTGCTGCCTGCGCTGCAATTTGCGATATTGGTAATGATGACGTGTTACTTGCAAAAATTGTATTTGCTTGGCATTGCTGCTCTACGTCTGCAACCATACCTTGCTTAAGTGCAAGATCTTCAAACACCGCTTCTATTACTAAATCAATATGTTTAAAGCCGCTGTAGTCTGTTGCACCTGTAATGCGGTTCATTGTTAACTGCATATCAGCTTTAGACATAATACGGCGCTTAAGACGCTTATCTAAAATTTTGTAGGTGTAGCTCATTGCATTACTAATGCCCTGCTCTGCTACATCTTTAATACGTACCGGTACTTTAGCTTTAACTGCACTTACGTGCGCAATACCTGCGCCCATTAGTCCACCACCTAAAACAGCCGTTTTACTGATTGCGGGTGCGTCATCATTGCGCCACTCTTTTTTCATTTCAGTGGTTGCAAAGAAAATACCGCGAAGCGCTTTAGATTCGTCACTCATTACAAGTGTTGCAAAGCTTTCAGCTTCTGTTTTATACGCTTTTAGCTCATCAAGCTCTACACTAGCACGCACTGCTTTAATAATAGCGAGTGGTGCTGGGTAGTGCCCGCCCGTTTTTTTAAGTACGTTTTCTTTGGCTTTTTTAAAGATAAAGTTACGACCAAACGGGTTTGACTCTAATAATTTACTAATATTGTCGAGCTTTGGCTCTTTTGCTTGTGGCTTTTTCTTAGTCGCAAATTCTTTTGCAACTTTTAACAGCACACTGTGCGGTACGCAATCATCAAGCACGCCTGCTTTTTTAGCTTGCTTAGGGCGAATTTGTTTACCTGTTAGCATCCACTCTAGTGCTTTTTGAATACCAACAATTTTAGTTAAACGCTGCGTGCCGCCGCCACCTGGTAGTAAACCAAGTTGCACTTCTGGTAAGCCAATTTTTGTTAAATCGCTGTCGGTACCAACACGGTAATCACACGCTAAAGCAAATTCTAAACCACCACCTAATGCAGCGCCATGAATCGCACTTACTGTAGTGTATGGCAGTTTTGTCATATCAAAAAAAGCTTGATGGCATAGTTCGCTAATCGCTAGCGCATCTTCACGCTTTTGAACGCTATCGAGCATTTTTACATCGGCGCCCGCGATAAAGTTATCGCTTTTCCCGCTTATAAATACCATGCCTTTTACATTTTGCGACTTAGCGTCTTCTAGTAACGCTTTTAAATCATCGGCAAAACTGCTGCGCAGGGTATTCATTTTCTCCCCTGGCACATCAATCGTTACCACGGCGATTTTATTTTCATCTACCGCTAAATTAAATACTGAATCTGTCATTACGCGCTCTCCAATACAAAGGCTGCACCTAAACCACCAGCAGCACACGCTGTTGTTAATGCTAAACCGCCACCACGACGTTTAAGCTCGTGTAAGCTTTGCGTAATTAAGCGCGCACCTGTCGCTGCAAATGGGTGACCATATGCTAAAGAGCCGCCGTTAACGTTAAACTTATCCATGTTAATTTCGCCAATTGCTTTGCTGCGACCTAAATGCTCTTGTGCAAATTTGTCTGAAGCAAACATTTTCATATTGGCAAGTGTTTGCGATGCAAACGCTTCGTGCATTTCAATTAAATCTAAATCAGCAAGCGTAATACCCGCTCTATCTAGTGCAATAGGCGTTGAATGAGCTGGGCCCATTAACATGTCTTTTTCTACACCAATTGCCGAAAATGCAAAGCTACGTACGTAACCTAGTATTTCATAGCCTAGTGCTTTTGCTTTGCTTTCGCTCATCATAAGTACGGCCGCTGCACCATCAGTTAATGGTGTTGCATTTGCGGCGGTAACAGTACCGTGCTGACGGTCAAAAACAGGTTTAAGCTTGGCGTAACCTTCAACCGTTGAGTTTTTACGAATGTTGTTATCTTCTGAAATAAAGCTTTTATATGGCGGTAAATGCGCCGTCATTACTTCATCTTTTAACTTACCATCAGCCCATGCTTGCGTTGCAAGTGAGTGAGAACGATGCGCTAATGCATCTTGATCTTCACGGCTAATATTATGTGTTTTAGCCATTTGCTCAGCAGTTTGCCCCATTGAAAGACCTGTTGAATACTCTGCTACAGCAGGTGGCACTGGTAATAAGTCTTTTAAACGCAGTTTTGAAAATATTTTTAAGCGTTGACCAAGCGTACGCGCTTTATTTAAATCAACTAAGCTGCCTGCTAGCTTTTTACTAACACCAATTGGCAGTACTGATGACGAGTCTGCGCCGCCTGCAATACCTACACTTACAGATCCCGCCATAATAGACTCAGCTACATTAGCAATAGCCTGAAAGCTGGTAGCACATGCGCGCGATACAGAATATGCATCAACCGATACCGGCATACCTGTGCCCAATACAATTTCACGTGCAATATTTGGCGCTTCTGGCATTTGTACTACTTGACCAAATACAAGTTGATCAATTTCTGACTTATTGAAATTTAATCGTTCAAGCATTTCGTTAACCACCAATTTACCCATATCAAGTGCTGGTACATGGTGAAACGCTGTTGCTTGTTTTGCAAAAGGTGTACGTAAGCCGCTAACGATGGCAATACGGTCGCCCTTTGGTGTTTTTAGTATGTTTTGCTCAGACATTTATGCTCTCCCGCTGACAGGTCTGACCTGTTTGTTTTCCTCGATTCTAAACAACCCGTGCCCTAAAGCCAATAGATAAACACAAATTTATATAAACAGTGTTTAATTACGATTATCACAATAGGCTTTTTTAGACGCATTTACAAAGTTTTGTGGTACGCTAAAAATCGTTAAGAAATAACGAACTATTTTAAAAAATACAGTCTAACCCTTGAGTTACTCAATTATAAACCTTATAAATAGGTCAGTATTTATCACCTAGCACTATTAGGTACAAACCCAGCTGACGAGGACAGTCCACTTATTATGGCAGCTAACGCATTTTCACAATTAAAAACGTACTTAGATACACAAATCATTGGCCAGCCAGAGCTTACACAAGCGCTACTTATTGCTATTTTAGCTGATGGTCACTTATTAGTAGAAGGCCCTCCTGGGCTTGCAAAAACACGTGCAGTTAATGCACTTGCTAAAGGCATTGAAGGCTCATTTCAGCGCGTACAGTTTACGCCAGATTTATTACCGGCTGATGTTACAGGTACCGACATTTACCGCCAACAAACTAGCGAGTTTGTATTTGAAAAAGGCCCTCTTTTTCATAACCTTATTTTAGCTGACGAAATTAACCGTGCACCAGCCAAAGTACAATCAGCACTATTAGAAGCCATGGCAGAGCGACAAGTTACCGTGGGTAAAAATACATATCCGCTTAGCGAACTGTTTTTAGTTATGGCAACGCAAAATCCGCTAGAGCAAGAAGGGACTTACCCGTTACCAGAAGCCCAGCTGGATCGCTTTTTACTGCACCTAAGTATTGACTACCCTGGCGCAGAGCATGAGCTTGATATACTGCGTTTAACACGCGGCGAAGCGCTTAATGAACAACAACCAGTAATGCAAAAAATTAGTCAAAGCGATTTATTTGCAGCGCGTAAAGAAATATTAGGCCTTTATTTAGCAGAGCCACTTGAGCAATATTTAGTACAACTTATTATTGCTACCCGTGAAGGCGCTAAATTAGACGCGCAACTAGGTAGCTGGATTGAGTTTGGTGCAAGCCCGCGTGCAACAATAGCACTTGATAAATGTGCTCGTGCTCATGCATGGCTTCAAGGTCGCGACTTTGTAGCACCTGATGATATTCAAGCTGTTGTGCATAATGTACTGCGTCATCGCATTATTTTAAGTTACGAAGCCCAAGCCGATGGCATTACTAAAGATCAAGTAATAAGCCGTATAGTTGAACTTGTAGCCGTACCATAAGTTATGCAAAAACAATTAGAAACCCAAGCATGGCTCAAACAGAGCCATAGCCACGGTGTTAATTTAGCACTCAAAGAGCTGATGTATTACAAAGCCAAAGCGCAATTGCTTGAACTTGCCCCTAAGGTAAAAATAAAAAACACCTTAACAGGGCAATACCTTGCACCGCACAAAGGCCGAGGAATGGAATTTGCCGAAGTGCGACATTATCAGCAAGGTGACGATATTCGCTCTATTGATTGGCGAGTTACTGCGCGTACCGGCGAGACTCACACAAAGCTCTTTCAAGAAGAAAAAGAGCGCCCTGTGTTTGTATTTACTGATTTTTCAAACTCAATGCTGTTTGGTTCAAAGTTACTGTTAAAGTCGGTGCAAGCTGCGCATATAAGCGCTCTTGTTGCATGGTCGGCGTGTCAGCGCGGCGATAGAATTGGCGGTATAGTGTTTAATCAGCACTCGCATTTGGAGCTAAAGCCCAGCGCCCGTGAAAAAGCAGTCCTTAAGCTTTGTCATAATTTATGCGACAACCACCAGCAAGCGCTAAGCAACATTGATAAAACAGCCCCTAACAACTTTAGCGATAACCTAAAGCGACTTAATCATTTAGCAAAACCAGGCAGCTTAGTGTATTTGGTGTCTGATTTTAATGCTCTGGATGATGCTAGCTTTAAGCAACTCGAAATATTAAGCCGCCACTGCGAGCTGATTGGTTGCCATATAAGCGATCCATTTGAGCATCAGTTACCTGCGTTTAAGCAAGCAGTCACCGTTAATGCAAATGGTCAAGACTTTGCCCTACCATTAATGGATAACAGCTTTAGAGAACGCTTTGCTAAAAATGCTGAACACGCATTTAGTACGCGCTTTAATCGCTTAACTAAATCGGGTCTTAATTTAATATCATTCAATGCAGCAACACCGCTTGAGCTGCAATTAGTGAGAAAATAACCATGCAAACCAATCCACTCGATGGCCTGCACGATATAATAGCGCCAAGCCAAGTTAATTGGTGGCCACTCGCCCCTGCTTGGTGGGTTATTATTGCACTGCTGTTTTTAGCACTGTGCGCAGCTATTTATATATTTTACAAAAAACATAAATTTAAAAAGCCTAAACGCTACGCAATACAATTAAGCCAAAGTGAGCAAAATCCTCAGCAACTGCATATTATTTTAAAACGTTTAGTGATTGAATATTACGACAAGCGCCTTGCTGCACAATCTACCTCTAAATGGTGCACAACACTTAATACGCTTACCGGTTTGAGCTTTACAGAACAAGAAATACTAAGCTTGTATAACCCCAGCCAAAAAGATACAACACTGTGCGAAAAATTTCGCCAAGGTATTAAGCAATTTAAAATAAAGGAGTCAGTAAATGTTTGAATTTAGCTGGCCATGGTTATTTTTATTACTGCCCTTGCCTTTATTACTTTTACTATTAAAACCCGCGGCAAGTAATGCCAGTACGCGTTTACGTATACCCAGTTTTGCAAAGCACAATTTAACCAGCCAAAGCATTGAGCCACACGCACGACGTTTAAATCCCCTCGAATGGATAATTTGGTTATTACTTGTTACTGCCGCTGCCAATCCAACATGGTTAGATGAGCCAATCTCATTACCAAATGAAGGTCGCGATATAATGCTAGCAGTTGACTTATCAGGCTCGATGACCGAACAAGACATGGCTTACAATGGCCAATATGTTGACCGCCTTACCATGGTAAAAGCCGTACTCAGTGACTTTATAGAACAGCGTCAAGGCGACAGGCTTGGGCTGATATTATTTGGCGACACCGCGTTTTTACAAACCCCGCTCACGCGCGACGTTAAAACAGTAAGTAAAATGCTCAGCGAAGCCCAAATTGGTTTAGTGGGACGCGCAACAGCCATTGGTGATGCATTGGGTCTTTCGGTAAAACGCTTTGCCAATAAAGATGAAAGTAACCGTATTGTGGTGCTATTAACTGACGGACAAAATACAGCGGGCAATTTAAACCCAGAAGATGCACTACTGCTAGCTCGCGAAGAAGGTATTAAAGTGTACACCATTGGTGTTGGCTCAGATAATCCGCGCGGCTTTAGCCTCTTTAATATGGGTGGCTCTAGTGGCAGTAATTTAGATGAAAGCTTACTTAAAAAGATTGCCGAGCAAACTGGCGGATTATACTTTAGAGCCAAAGATGTAGCAGGCCTTCAACAAATTTACGCAGAGCTTGATAAACTTGAACCTATTAGCGCTGATGAACAAACATTTCGCCCACAAAGCTCATTATTTTACTACCCGTTACTTATCGCTATTTTACTTATTAGCTTAAAAGTAATGCTGAGTACACTGCGTGCATTAAAGGAGCCAAACTAATGGATTTTGAATTTATTCGCCCCGCTCTTTTATGGTTACTCATACCTGCTGTGGCATTATTTTTTGTCGCCTTAATTAAGCATAAAAAAACGACTAGTGAGCAGCTAATTGCACCGCATTTAGCACAATTTATAATGAGCGAAGCAAACACTAAAGCCAGCCAGCCACTTTGGTTAGTTGCTTTGTTTTGCAGCCTTGGCATTTTATTTAGTGCTGGGCCTAGCTTTGAGAAAAAACAAGTTCCTGTATTTCAAAGTAAAAGTGCCCGTGTAATTGTTATGGATATGTCGTACTCAATGTACAGCACCGATATTTTACCAAATCGTTTAATGCAATCACGCTTTAAAGCGCTTGATATGATTGAGCTATTTAAAGAAGGTGATACCGCGCTTGTAGCTTACGCAGGCACAGCCTATGTAATTTCACCGCTAACAAACGACGCCACAACACTCAGTAATTTAATTCCAAGCTTAAGCCCTGAAATAATGCCAGACAAAGGCTCAAACGTTTTAGCCGGTCTTGATATGGCCAAAGAGCTATTAACGCAAGCGGGTTATATTGATGGCGACATTATTTTAGTGACCGACGGTATTGACCAGCAAGAACAAAGCGACGTGAGTAGCTTTACCAGTAACACCCAATATAGATTAAATATATATGGCGTGGGTACCGCTCAAGGCGCTCCAATTAAGTTACCTGAAGGTGGTTTTTTGAAAGACAGATACGGCCAAATTGTAGTACCTACTCTCAATGCCAGTCAGCTTAAAAATTTAGCATCGAGCAGTGGTGGTAAATTTGCTAGTTACCAGCCTAGTAATAACGACATAAATACGTTTGCCCCAAATGCACAGAGTGAATTATTGAAAGACGAAAAACAAAGCCACGCACTTTGGCGAATAGATGCAGGTATATACGGACTCTTGTTATTACTGCCATTTGGCTTGTATTTATTTAGACGCGCTGCCTTGCTGGGGGCTTTTTTAGCCTTTAGCTTTTTACCGCAGCAAAATGCGTATGCCGTAGAGCTTCCTACTCTTTTGCAAAATGCAGATCAACGTGCATTAGAGGCTTACAAAAATAAAGAATACAATGCAGCAACACAGGCGCAATCGAGTGAGTTAAAAGGCGCGGCGCTTTACCAGCAAGGTAATTTTGATGCTGCACTTAATGAGTTTAGTAATGATAAGTCGGCTACCGGTTTATACAACTACGGTAATGCCCTTGCCAAAGCTGGCAAGCTTGAGGACGCCATTGAAGCCTACAAACAAGCCCAAACCTTACAAGACGACTTTACACAAGCAACTGACAACCAAGCTTTAGTTGAACAATTACTCAATCAACAAGAGCAACAAAACCAGCAAAGCGACGGCGACGACTCTCAAGACCAAGATGATAGCCAGAAAAAAGATGAGCAAAACCAAGGGCAAAATTCTGATGAGTCAAAACAGGATAAGCAACAAAATGGTGATAAAAGCGATTCTGAAAAAGGCGAAAACGAAAGTCAAAGCTCAAGCGATGAAAAATCTGATAAAGAATCAGATAAAGAGTCTGAACAATCAAAAAATCAACAAGGTGAGCCTGACGAACAATCAGACAAGCAAAATGAACCTGATATGCAAGCTCAGCCACAAAGTGAGCAAGGGCAAAATAAAGACGCTGACCAGCCTAAAGAGGACGAGCAGCAACAAAGTAAACCACAAGCAATGAGTGAGCAACCGACCACTGATGAGCAAAAACAAAGTGCTCAGCAACAAGCGATGAAAGCCCAAGCAAGTGAGCTCACTAATGAAGAAAAAGAAAAAGCACAACAGCTTAATCAACTACTTAGAAAAGTCCCGGATGATCCGGCTATTTTATTACGGAATAAAATGCAATTAGAAGCCCAAAAAAGACAATATAAACGTCGCCCTACAGGAGTCGAAAAATCATGGTAATGCGATTATTTTGCTGTTTATTGCTATTAAGTGCGATGCCTTCGTGGGCTGCCACCAAATTAGAAGCCAGCGTAGATAAAAACCCTGTATTAGCGGGTGAATTTTTTATGCTTAATATATCCGTAGACGATACAGTTAAAGGCGAGCAACCAGACACCTCATCGCTGTTAAAAGACTTTGTTGTAGGCCCGACGAGCTTAAGCTCTCGTACCAACATTATTAATGGCAGCATTAATAAACAAACCACGTGGTCAGTTAAATTAATGACCCGTGCAGAGGGTGATTACACGATTCCGGCATTTAGCGTTGCAGGGTTAACCTCAAAGCCTATTAAATTAAAAGTGGCAAAACGCTCAGTTGATGCAGATAAAAATAACGAAATATTTTTAAAAACGTCGCTCTCGAGTAATTCATTATTTGTGCAAGAAGCAGGCGTTTACACTATTAAACTTTACCTTGCGAAAGAACTGCTTGATGGCAGCCTAAGTGCACCAAGTATGGAAGACGCTCAGCTTACTCAATTAGGTAAACAAACCGAGAGCTATGAGCTGGTTGATGGCAAGCGCTACCTTGTTATTACTCGTGAGTATTTAATTCAGCCACAAAAAAGTGGTGTCTACACGATTGCAGGTCCTGCTTTTCAAGGGCGAGTACAACAAAATTATCGTCAATTAGAAGTATCCGCTCTTGGCGACGACCAGCAAATAGAAATCAAGCCAATTCCGAGTGACTATAAGGGAACGTGGTTACCAAGCGAGTTGGTTAATCTAGACGAAGAATGGCAACCTAACGACAACACCGTAGAAGTCGGTACGCCTATAACACGTACTATTACACTTACCGCTCTTGGCGTTACAAAAGAGCAATTACCTGAAATCTCTATGCCTACCATTGATGGCATACGCAGCTACCCTGATAAAAAAGAAAATAACAATGCAGTACGTGACGGACGTGTTGTATCGCAGCAAACTGCATCGTATGCATTACTGCCGCAAAAACCAGGTACTTACACTTTACCTGAAATACAGCTGCCTTGGTTTAATACTAAAATGAACCGTATTAGCGTAGCTACATTACCCAAGCGTACTATAACTGTTACACCTAGTAGTACAGCTATTAGCTCAACAACTAACAGTAATCAACAAACTATCGATACGCTAACATCTTCGCCAAATAATAATGTAGATGCTACACAGTTAGAATCAATGCAAGTACAAAAAAATATACCATTGTGGCTTATTGCTGTTGCGATATTAGGTTATGTTTTATGGATTGTGACTGTAATTTTTTATTGGTTTAACCGTTCTACTAGCAATACCACTAAGAAAGTACAATCAACTGCGGATATAATTAACCAACCAAGCTTGAAAAAGCTGGTTGCGGTAGCAAAATCAAACGATAATAAAGTGTTTTATAGTGAGCTTAATAATTATGCGGTCCTGGTTACGAATAAAAATGTGGGCGCAATTGATGAACTATGCTGCATTGTAAGCAATAGTGAGTTAAATAACTATATTATGCAATTGCAGGCACAGCTTTACAGTAATAGAACTACAAACTGTGATCTTAATGCTATTATTAAAATTCTTGAGAACCATCAAACTCAAGCATTAAAGTCGCAACAAGCTGTATTAAAAGACCTTTATGATTAATAACTACGATACTCAGGTCTTTTTTGCAATAAATAATAATTTTTAATTAAAAAAGTGCTTATGCTTGGAAAGAAAAAATCAAACAATCAGGTCTTAATCGATATGGCAGAGAAACAAAAGCGTTATGAAGCCTTGGTCCACGTTTACAATAAAGAGCTTTATCGCTTTGCTTATTGGCTATGTCGTGATCCGCACATAGCAGATGATCTAGTACAAGAAACGTTTTTACGCGCTTGGCGTTCACTCGACTCTTTACTTGATCAAAAAGCAGCTAAACCCTGGTTGCTTACTATATTACGAAGAGAAAACGCACGCCGATTTGAACGTAAACAGTTTGATTATAGCGACGTAGAAAACGATACGCTTGTTGATGAAACCAGCCACTCATTAGATGATGAAATGGAACAAACGGTTATTCAACGCCAGATTGCACTGCTATCTGATGAATACCGAGAGCCGTTATTACTGCAAGTTGTAATGGGCTGCTCTGGTGAAGAGATTGCAGACATACTTAATTTAAATAAAAACACGGTAATGACCCGTTTATACCGTGCCCGAAATCAACTTAAAGAGGCTTTAAGCCGTGATGATGAACAACTTAAAGGGGCATCAAAATAATGGATGAACTTGAGTTTCGTCGCCGCACTATTGCGCAGCCAAACGACATTGACAAGGAGCTTATGGAGTTTGCTGACAGTAATCCTGAGCGACAAAGTTTTATTAACGATATGAAAGATTTTGATAAATTTATTCAAGATTCTTTAGACATACCTGTGCCTGAAAACCTTGCAGACCGCATTCTTTTAAACACATCGTTAAAAGAAAAAGCACTACAAGAAGAACAAGCAACAGGAAAAAATGTAGTTGATGCCCGCTCGCGTTTTAAGCTTGACCGCGTGCATCTTGCGTTAGCAGCATCTTTTGTAGTGGCGATTAGTGCCTTCTTTTTTAGTACAGAGCAAAATATTGCACACGAAGCGGGTGAACATGCACTAGCTCATGTGTACTACGAAATTAGTGCGCTTGATAAAAAAGAGCCCATTAGCTTGCAAAGTGTAAACGATAAGTTAGCTGTTTTAGGCGGTCATATTGATGAACTTCCTGGTGCAGTCACTTACGCTATGTTTTGTGATTTTAAAGGCGAAAAAGGCCTGCATTTAATATTTGAATCTGACTTTGGCCCTATGACTGTATTTATAGTACCTTCTGAAAATCAATCATTTGGATTTGGTGATGATGATTTTAAAGATGAGCGCTTTGAAGGCCATATCAACCGAGGTTCACAAGCTGATACTATTTTAGTGGCAAGTGTTGGAGCACCTTTAGATACTTATAACGAACGCGTTACAGGCGCCATTCGTTGGCTTTAAAAAACAAATTTACCGCTTAGTTTCTACTGAGCGGTTTTTTTATTAAATACCCTATAATAAACCCTCCCTTTTATACCTAAAAACTCTTATTTATAAACTAATTAATTAAATTCCTCATGAAAGTAAATTATAATCGCGGCTCGATTAAAATTAAGGAATTTCATGAAGAATATCATCGTTATTTTTTCACTATTGGCATTGTTATGTACTGCCAGTTTTGATGCACACGCACGTAAAAAATTTGGCAGCAGTAAACGCGGAAAAACGCCTGCAACACAACAAACAGCGCAAAAACAAAAAGCTGATACAACAACCCCAACGGCTGCCCCAAAAGCTAAATCAAATAAAAAAGGCATTATGGCAGGCGTTTTAGGTGGCCTTTTAGCGGGTGGCTTAATTGCAGCAATGCTAGGCGACAATTTTGAAGGTTTTCAGCTATTAGAAATGATTTTATTAGCTGGCGGGCTCTTTATTTTATTTAAGCTAGTAACGGGCTTTTTACGTGCTAATCGCGCCCCACAACTTGCAAATACCAGTGCAGGTACAAGTGCTCAGCAAAATATTTTTAAACAAGCACCTATCGAGCAACCAACAAGTACAGGCTTTGCAAGCAGCGCCCCACAAGGTGAAAGTGTGCCTTTTAATTTACCACCTAACTTTGACGTTAATGGCTTTTTGCAAGGTGCCCGTAGTCATTACCATACGCTACAAACTGCATGGAACAATGCCGATTACACCACAATGGCTGAATACTTAAGCCCTGCACTTGTTGCCGAGTTTAAAGCTGAACGTGAAGCTATACAAAGCGTAGAAACAGAAGTGATGTTTATTGATGCCGAACTTGTGTGCGCAGATACAAACGTGCAATCGTGGCAGGTTAGTGTTCGCTTTAAAGGTAAGTACCGTGATTTAGGCGATAAAAAAGAAGAGCCTATTTTAGAAATTTGGCACTTAGAGCGTCTAATTTCAGACGACGCTCCATGGCTAATAGTGGGTGTTGAAGATTTAATTGATACTCAATAATTTTATATTGTGTAAAACACCGCGCTTTTAGCGCGGTGTTTTTTTATTTAAAAAACAATTGACTTACCACGTCCTGATGCTTCAGAAGCGGCATCTAATTGGCCCTCTTTATTAATAATAACGTGTAAGTCACCAAAGTGATTCTCATCTATGGTGTAACCCATTTTTGTAAGCTCTGCTTTTACGCTATCGGTTAAACCTATGTGTGTTCTAATTATATTTTTAGGCCATAGTTGATGATGAAAACGAGGGCTATTTACAACCTGCTCAGCAGTCATATCAAACTCTACCGCATTTAAGATAGATTCGTACACAGAGCTAATAATTGTTGTGCCACCAGGCGAGCCTGTCACCATTTTAACGGTGTTGTCTTTAAGGAGTATTGTAGGCGTCATAGAGCTAAGCATACGCTTGTGCGGCTGTATTTCGTTAGCTTTACCGCCTATTGCACCAAACACATTCATAACGCCTGGTTTGGCACTAAAGTCGTCCATTTCATCATTTAAAATAAACCCTGCACCTTCAACAACCACACCGCTACCAAACCCTAAGTTTATTGTGGTGGTATTTGCGACAGCGTTACCCATTTTATCAACGATTGAAAAGTGCGTAGTTTGCTCACTTTCTTTAAGGCCCGGTTTAATATTTTCAGTAGTCGAGATCGCGGTTAACGAAATGCCATTACTTCGCTCTTTGAGGTAGTTAATATTAGTTAATGCGCTGACTGGTACATCAAAAAAATCAGGATCGCCTAAATACTCCGCCCTATCTGCAAATACACGTTTACCTATTTCAGAAAGTAGGTGTACATACTGAGTAGAGTTATGCGCTAAGCCCGCATCTGGTTTTTGTAACTCATACATTTTAAGCCACTGTAAAATAGCAATACCACCTGAACTCGGCGGTGGCGAAGTAAGTACTTCATAACCGTTCCAACTCACTTTAATAGGTGTACGTGATTTAGCGGTATAATTCTTTAAATCATCTTGATTAATAATACCACCATGCTGGTGCATAAATTTAGCAATAATATTTGCAGTTTCGCCTTTATAAAACCCATCTTGGCCGTTATCACGGATACGCTTTAACGTTATCGCTAACTCGGGTTGCTTAAAGACTTTATTGGCTTTTACATCAGCAAAATATTTTTCAAAGTTTACATTTATTTTTTGCTCTTTTAGATGGGCTATATAATGGCTAACACCTTTTGCTAACTTAGGCGGAACTACAAACCCTTGCTCAGCCAACGTTACAGCAGGCTGTACTAGTGTTTCCCACTTTAAAGTGCCATGCTTTTGATGGGCAAGCCACATACCCGCTACACTGCCAGGTACACCGCTTGCGTGAATGCCATATATTGATTTGTTTGCAATAACATTACCTTGATCATCTAAATACATATCACGATGAGCCGCTGTTGGTGCTGTTTCGCGATAGTCTATAAAATCGCCCTTGCCATCTTTTTGAATAAGCATAAATCCCCCGCCGCCAATATTGCCGGCTTCAGGAAGCGTTACTGCAAGTACAAATTGTGCCGTTATAGCCGCATCAACAGCATTACCGCCTTGCTCTAATATACTTTTAGCAGCATCGGCACTGAACGAGTCAGGCATTGCGACCGCGCTTTGCGATAAAGGCTGCGCTAAAACACTAAAAGCAGCGAACTGTAAAACCAGCACACTTTTGACGATTAATTTACGTGGTGAAAAAAATAATCCCATACAACATCCTTAATTTATTATTTTTGTTGCCCATATTAATGCACGTCATTTAAAGACAGGTCAATCTTTATACTATTGATATTTAATCATCTTCAAACTTTTTTTGAATAAAGCACCGCTGGTAAATCGCCTTGCTCATCTGTATGTGTGTAATTTTTTATAAATTGCAGACCTAACTTTTTCATTATTTTTATAGAGGCTGTATTATCTTTGAGTGCCGTTGCACTTATCGCCTTAACGTCATCTTGTTTTATAAGTTCATCACATAATGCTAAAGCCGCCTCGGTTGCATAACCATGCCCCCAACTTGATTGCTTAAAACGCCAGCCTATTTCAATATCACCGTAATTTGGTGCATCACTAAAAAAATCCATAGGCCTTATTAATACCCAGCCTATAAATGTATTGGTTTGCTTTACCGTGATACTCCACAGCCCCCAGCCTTTTAGCTCATTTCGATATGCGAGCATACGAGGTACTCCCTCATTTTTTATTTGCTCTAAAGAGGTAGGCACACCTCGCGTTAAATACTGCATTACAGCTGGGTCTTGGTCGAGCTCAAATAATTGAGGCCAATCATGCTCATTCATTAATTTGAAATTTAATCGTTTTGTTACGGGGGCGTTCATTTTCATTGTTGTATAGTCTACCTTGAATTAATTATCAGTCTCTAAAGGAGATAGCACATGAATAAATTAGCAGGTTTAGCTTTATTAGGCACTTTAATTACATTAACTGGTTGTGAAGATGCCAACGAAGTAAAAGAAGATGCAAAAGATAAAAGCGCACAAATGCAAGAAAAGCTTGGTGATGCATGGAACGACGTTAAAGAGACAACTAACGATCTTAAAAATGACGAGTCTTTAAACGAGCTATTAGAGCAAAGTAAAACAATGGGCTTAGACATGTACGACGACGGCAAAGAGATTGCGGTTGACGCATGGGTTAAAAGCAAAGAAGCTGCTGGCGAATTAACTGAAAAAACCAAGCAAAAAGCGCAAGAAATTGCTGACGAAATTGAACAAGCGCGTAAAGAACATAACGAAGGTTAATTTTACCTGTATTAGTTCAGACAAGAT
>NZ_JJNY01000113.1:0-1473 GCF_000690035.1 Pseudoalteromonas sp. S3431 | reverse complement strand
GGGAATAGCCACACTACATAGGCTCTGCCTTGCCTAAATACCAAACAGACTGCTGCAAATTTAACCTTGAAAGTTCAACAGACCCTAGGCTCATAACGAGACTGTAAAATAACTCCAACAGCCAAATTCAATTAAAAACGAGATCCTGTAATTAACTCTAAGCGCTATTAAAGCATTAGGTATTATTTGGAACCCATAAACAGGCTGTTTTTCTTAAAAAAGAGTAATTCCACAGCCTTAACGTCCACATGATCGGACAAAAATAGTTGGTTAAAATATGAAGATGCACGGAACTTAACCAACTGTTTTTTTTATTGCTTTTGAAGTGCTTGCTAGGCACGTTTATCTACTCGCCATGGTTTATTAAGCCTGTTTTCTCCCGCCCAATACAGTTTGATTTTATTACCTGATGGATCGTGCAATATTGCTTCACGCCACAGATAACTTTGATCTGTTGGCTCTTGATAAAACTCGATGCCAATAGATTTTAAATCAGATACCCACTGATCAAGTTTTTCATGCTCAAAATAGATTACTACGCCATTTAAAAAACTACCAGTTTCTAATAAAAGTGAAAAGGTTGAGTTTCCGTCAGGACATTCGAAACGGGCATAATGGGGAGTATCGACAATTTGGGTAAAACCTAGTTTTAAATAAAACTCAGTCGCTTTATTCATGTGTTTAACTGGCAATGTAACTTGATTAAGATTCACGAAACCTCCATGTGTGCTTAACGAGACTGTAGAATAACTCGTTTTAATTTATTTTTATCGATTGTAGTTTCAATCATTCGGTACACAGACCAAAATATTCATATAGAATCTATAGCAAATCAGTTGTAACGAAAAGCTCTAAGCGGCTGATTAACCTATGTAAAAAATTTCACTATTTATTGGTCGCAGTGGTCCTATACAAACCTGCTTCAGCTAACAATCTGAAATGGTTTAGCGATGATTCTTTTAGTAATTTCATATAATAATTTCGAGCACTATCCAAATCACCATTCCCTTCAAACCCCTCAGCTTTGGAAGCTAATTCATCCAGTCGGTTAAAGTCTAATTCGTTGGATTTGAAGTCGTTTACTACATCCGGAGTTAACGAAGTGTAGTGGTACAGTGATTTTGGCCACCCATTAAGAAAGAAATGTTATGCTAATAAGCATACAAATTTGGGTGAAAAAATGACGAAATTAAAACGCGCAACATATTCAGCGGCAATTAAATTAGAAACGGCTCAGCTTGTCGTTGACCAAGGTTATACGCAAGAAGATGCAGCCAAAGCGATGGGTGTTGGTAAATCAACCGTCAGTAAATGGGTAACTCAATTAAAGCAAGAACGTAATGGTCAGACACCCTTAGCTTCACCAATGACGCCCGAACAAATTGAAATCCGTGAGCTTAAAAAGCAAATACAACGCATTGAATTAGAAAAGGATATATTAAAAAAGGCTACGGTGATATCAAGTGGTCAGTG
>NZ_JJNY01000112.1:0-215 GCF_000690035.1 Pseudoalteromonas sp. S3431 | reverse complement strand
ACTATTCTTGGTTGGTTGCTTTTTAACCTTGAATCCATCTGTTCGCTGTGATCTAATAGATATTATTCACCCACGGTAAACTGTTATGGCTAACTACAAGCCTGACTTATCTTGTCAAAATAAATTCATTCCTATCAATTTCGCTGAGCAAATTCTGCCTGGCACTTTTGAGTATGCCCTTTGTTATATTGTCGAAAATAAACTCGATTTATCGG
>NZ_JJNY01000111.1:0-9888 GCF_000690035.1 Pseudoalteromonas sp. S3431 | reverse complement strand
GCTCACTGTAAATAGTGTGAATGATCGGCCACGTATTACTGGAGCTAATTCGATTAAGCTGTTGACTAATGAAAGTATCGGTATTGATTTTAGTGTTAGTGATGAAGAAACACCTTTGGGTTCTTTAAGATTGGATGTTGATGCTATGAATCCATCATTATTTAAAGAGCTAAAAGTTACTTTTATAAATGGAAAAGCCCACCTTGTAGTTGAAGCCTCAAGCCAAAGTGGAAGTACTAATATAGTTCTAAGGGTAACAGATGAGAATGAACTCGTTACCACTGAGTCTATTAGTGTATTAATTCAATCACCAATAGAATTAGCAACAGAGACCTCGGTTATTATTCCTTTAGATAAAGAGTCTACTGATATTGTAGCACCAGACTTTTCAGCAATTGGTGCAATTAAGGGGCAGGCTAGTGTAAGTGGTGGTGCGGCTACATATCAACTTCCGATTCAGCTTACCCCTGGGCGTTCTGGAATGCAGCCAGAAATATCATTAAATTATTCATCTCGTAGTGGTAATGGTATTGCGGGTGTTGGGTGGGCTCTTTCAGTTGGTTCTAGTATTACACGCTGCGCTGCAACTTATGCACAAGATGGGTTTACACAAAGTCCACAATATAATAGTAACGATCGGCTTTGTTTAGACGGCCAGCGTTTAATTGCTACATCGGGTAGTTATGGTAATTCAGGCACACAATACCGCACTGAAATTGATAGTTTTGTGCGTGTAACGCAAAGTGGTTCACTAAATGGCACATCTACGTGGTTTAAAGCTGAGTATAAAAACGGTCGAGTGTCATATTTTGGTAAAACAATTGACTCAAAAGTAATACATGAAGGTAGGACCGCTACTTATTCGTGGTTGGTTGAATATCAACATGATGCAACCGAGAATAATTATATTCATTATGACTATGCCTTATATGGAACTGCAGAGTTGTTGCTAGATCAGATTTCTTATACCGGTAGCTCGGTTAATAATAAAGGAGAGCAAAAAGTACAATTTATTTATGAGCCGAGAAATAAAATACACGAACGCTTTTCGTTTGGAGGTCGCTCAGTTGTTACACAACGACTCCACAAGGTTGATATTTTTAACGTTAATCAAAATGTTTGGAGTTATGAGCTAAATTACCAAAAGAGTACTGCATCGGGTAAAGAACTGTTAGATGAGGTTTCTCAATGTTTTAGCAATAATTATTGCTTACCTTCAACTTTATTTACTTGGAATAATACTCAAGAAGTATTAATGCTGGAGCCTTTAGGCGGGGAAAGTAACATACTTTATCCTAACGAAAAATCAATAAGCAAGGTTTTACCAAGAGGCGATGTAAATGGTGATGGCGTAAGAGATTGGTCAGGTTATTTTGTTAATGCTGAGGGGGACTTTAGCCACAACAATATAGCGTTAGATTCATGCCAGTTTAACCGATTTACACTTAGACATGAATGCAGCCAAGGGGATATTGACTTAGATGGAATAACTGATGAATGGTCAATTAAAAATCAAGAGTTAATGTTCGATTTGTCTAGTGAAGGATTAATTTCGACAAATATCGAAATGCCTCCTTCTTTAAAACCTGAATTAAGAGAAAGCCATATACGGCAAATTGCAGATTTTAATAATGATGGTTGGCCAGACATATTACTTTATATTGCAAGTGATGCCCCTAAAATTGAACTTTACTTGCATCAAAAAAATGTAAGCAGACCTTACGTTCGTCCTGAATTTAGCTTTAGTCTTACAAAAGGTACAGCTAGCGATTTATATACCACTGTTCTTTTAGATGACTATACAGTATTAGGTGATATTAGCGGCGATGGCACAATAGATATAATGCATGTTAGTACGGGGGCTAAAGATATTATTTCGCCATTACAGGCCCGCCCAAAAACATTACTTTTGGGTGATGATAATTATCAAAACGATCATGCCTTGCCATTTAGCGTTACCTTAGGAACGCTAAAACCTCAGTTAAGTATGTTTATTGACTTAAATGGTGATGGATTAACTGATTGGCTTGGGTGGGAATATAACGAAAATATTATTTCTCTTACTTATAGATTAAATAAAGGGGCATTAGTATTTACAGCAAAACATACCCTTAGTAACAATCTTATCGAAACGGTAGAGCAGAAGGTACTTTATAACGCTGGGGAGTGGATAACGCGAAGAGTACCTAAATATGGAAGAGGCTTTCTTATTGAAGATATTAACTATGACGGAATACCTGAACTATTGATGCCAGGTAAGCGGTTACTGACCCGCTGCACTTCTTTAGGTAGAAATCGTTTTTGTGGTGATCAGTTATATGGTGAATGGGAAACACGACCAGGAGATCGAAGCTCTTTAATCCCAATTGATAGTAGTTCACTCGATAAAAGTATTTATCAATTTGATGCATTACATTTTAGTCAAAATAGTGCCGGGGAGTTGAGTGTAACTAAAAGCGAAACAAATCTGGTGGGGAACCCATATGATTCAGCATTTGTTGATGCATACGGAACAGGCTTAAGAAGCTTAGTATTTAATCATACATCAGAGCCTGGGTTTTCTAATCAAGGAAATGCTGAGGGGACTTTTTCTGCATATACTGAACAATACGGTGTATTTATAAATCGTAATTACGGTACTGGTTCAGGAGTGAGTGGTCGTGATTATGCCCCTGTAGATCTTATGTTAGCAGCTAAAGATGGCCTAGGTAAAGAAGCCAAATGGCAGCAACGACCATTATCGAGTAGCAAAGTTGAATATGATTTACTGAGAAACAGCATTATATCAGAGCCAGGGTATATTAATTTTGCATCTAGCATGTACGTTGTGAATTCATTCCTGCAAAGTAATGGTTTGAACGACACGACAGAAACAGCGTATAGCTATGCAGGCGCTGTGTATAACCAGTTCGGCCGTGGTTTTATGGGCTTTAAAAGCATTATAGAAAAAGATGTAAGTCGAGGGCTCGTTACACAATCAGACTTTAAACAAGTCTTTCCGTATCAGGGTAAGTTAGAACGCCAAGCTACTTTTGCGGTAAATGACTATAACGTGCGAAGTTATAATTTATTACAATCAGCAAGTCTGGAAGCTAATGCATTAAGTTATTCAAGTACTGACTGGCAGGATAACCTGAACCATACTATATCAGGTGTTTATAATGTATATCCTCGTTCTACAACGCAGCTAACGCGAGATCTTGATTCTAAAAGTGTTGTTACATCTACCAATAAAACCATAATTGGAATTGATGAATATGCAAATGTAACAGCCAACTCGGTAGAGATTAATGACGACTGGGGAGTATATACAACATCCCAAACTAGTACTTATCAGAACGATAAAAGCAGTTGGTGGTTAAATAAACTCACTAATAAAACAGTGACAAAAAACGCAATTAAAGAGCGTAATAGTAATGATCCAATAACGAATGTAACACTCGATCAAAAAACATCTAATACAACTGTTTATTCTCAATATCATAGCAGTCGTCAGGCTGGTGTAGTCGAAATTAGTGGTAAAATAGGCTCAGCTATTTCGGGTAATGGCAGTACAGTTACGACTGCTTTTAATGATTACGGCTTACCGCACCTTGTGAGTCAAACAACCAAAGTACGCAACAGTAGCGGCAGTTGGGTTGACCAAACGCGGACGACATCAACTACGTACAGTAAAAATGGCATCAGCGAGGCAAGCGACGGCTATTTCCCCCACAAGCAAATCAATGCTAAAGGGCATATAAGTTATACCAATGTGAACCCCGCCACGGGGCAGGTAACCCAAACACGCCAACAACTCAGTGGCAGTAATTATCAAGTAACCAACTATGGCTATGATGATTACAACCGTCCGTACAGCGTTCAAACTGCGGGTATGCCCATTCAGTACAGTGCAGTACAAATACCGGATACACAAGCTCCCGAACACGCAGCTTTACAAGTCTTAAAGGTGGCAGCCGGGCAACCAGCCCAAAAAATCTATATAGATAAGTTAGGTCGTACACTACGCACTGCCGTACAAGGTTTTGATAGCGATTGGATATTCAGTGATGTTGTTTATAACAGTGTAGGTTATAAAACATTTGAATCTGTACCACATAAAGAGCATGCCTCAGTATTTGGTACATTTTATACCGCACACGATACACTCGGTCGCGTAACTGAAAAAGTAACCAATCAACATTGCGGTGATATGACTACAAACTACGAATACAGCGAACTTGCCACAGGCATAACAGTTTATGATAGTTGTTATGGCATCACGCTAGATATGTCGCGTACTTACAATAGCCTTAAGCAACTAATGCAAACAACTGATGCAAACAATGGAATTACACGTTATAGCTATAATGGGCAAGGGTTACCAATCGTTATTCAAGATGCTAACGGCAATAACATTGTGGCAATGTACAATGCACTTGGTCAAAAAGTACAGGTAAACGATCCAAATCAAGGTATCACTAATTTTCAATATAATGGTTTTGGTGAATTACAACATGAATCCCGAGCGGATAATAAAACCATCAGTTATGTAACCGATGTACTTGGGCGCGTTACACGACGCACCGCGACAGGTGAAAATACGTTAACGTATAGCTATGATGGCGCTACCTATGGCCTAGGGCAGTTAAATCAAGCGGCAGGTAATGGCGTAACAAAAAATTACGCATACGATAGTCGAGGCCGTCCTAGTAGCCAAACTATTATTGGTAGCGGTAAAAGCTACACAACAACCACATTTTACGACAGTAACTATGGCCGTGTAAAAGGGCTACGTTACCCGAATAACCTTACCTTAGAGTACATTTATAACGATGCAGGCTATCAAACGCAGGTAAAAAATGCCGCCAGTGGTTATGTGTTTAAAACTATCACTGAACATGATGTGTTTGGTAATATATCACAGGGGACATTAGGTAATGGGTTAAGTGAAAATACCGCTTACAGCCTTAAGAATGGTCAGATGATCCTTAAAACCATTGCTAAAAATAATAGCAATATCATGAGTATTAATTACTCAGCGTATGATGGCTTTGGTAATTTAAAAGCCGTTGATATCACCACGGGGAGTATTGGCAACCAGCACAATTTTAGTGAAAGTTACAGCTACGATGCACTGCACCGTTTAGAAAGTAACGCTGTTAATGGCATTACCACGATTGACTACAGCTATGATGCGGTGGGCAATCTGTTATCTAAATCGGATTACGCCTCACAATACGATTACACTAACGGTGCAACAGGTGGGCCGAATGCAGTAAAACGTGTGCTACGCAACGGCAGTTGGAAAGTATTTAGTTATGATGCACGTGGTAATATGACACGGGGCGACGGCCTTACAAGTGCCAGCTACAACGCGATGGATAAACCCACACAAATTATAAAAAACGGTAAAACCCTCACCTTTACCTATGGTCCACAACACATGCGCTTTAAGCAAGTGAATGGCAGCGTAACCACTTTTTATAGCGATAAGTTGTATGAAGAAGAAATCGACGGCAGCAACACCACATGGCGAGCTTACATAGACGACATAGCCGTTATAAGCCAAACGACAGGGGTCAGTGCAAGCATTCGATACACTCACCGTGACCGCTTAGGCAGTGCACGCGTATTTACCGACCATAACGGACAAGTAGAAGCAGAGCGAAATTTTGACCCATTTGGTAAACCACGGCTAGCCAGTGGCGGCTTAAAAGCATTTGGAGATTCAAAACTCGGTGATATGGCGGATGCCAAAACACGAAGAGGCTTTACTGACCACGAACATTTAGATAATGTAGAGCTCATTCATATGAACGGTCGGGTGTACGATTATAACCTTGGTCGGTTTATGTCTGTAGACCCCGTTATCCAAAGCCCAACGAATAGTCAAAGTATTAACCCTTATTCTTACATAATGAATAATCCGCTCAGTGGTACTGATCCTACAGGGTATGCAAGTTGTAGTGCGGATGATGCTGCAAGTTGTCAAGAGGTTGCAGAAAACCTTGAAAAAGGTGAAACAGCGGATATTACTCAGAAGCAATCTGTCACAGGTTCTCGCATAAAACGCAATGTAAAAGTCGGCACAATGACAGGTAACGGTAATGGCACGGTTAATATTCAGATAGGTAATATGTCTGCAACAGCCGATATAGGCGCACCATCAACAACTGCAAAAGGTAATAATAGCTCTGGTATAGATTTATATGCTTGTACAAATTGTTTTGGCGGTAGTAATTCTATAGATGGTGTTGATATGCCAGAAGTTATTGATGAATATTGGCGAGAAAGAAGGGATGGTGAGAATGGATATCCATCTACTGAGTATTTAGGTTCAAGAGAGCTGCATCATGAAGGTCTTTATGATGGCGATTCTGAGATTCTTGCAAGCGGAGCCTTTGAAACTTATCTAAATGAGAATCCCAGATTAGGGCTTTCATACAATTATGACCTTCCTGACGCATGGCGCATGAGGATGCCAAATATAGTGTTTGCTCCAGAGGTGAAAGTAAATGTATACAATGTTTATGTGAACTGGAGTATTGAAAAAACGCCAATATTAGATGTTAAAATCTATAGGCAAAAGATTAGAATGTCTTCCTATAGTAATGATCGTAAAAGAACTTTTGTTGAAACTCGTTGGAAGTATACAAAAGAGGTGCAGCAAGTTGATTCAAAAATCCAATATTTTGAATCGAGACGAAGGGGTGGAGTTAACCAAGTTCAAAGTTGGCCGATAGTCCCATAAACAGGAAAACACATGAAGATATTTAAAATTTGCATAACATGCGGTATTTGGCTGCTATCTGCATGCAGCTCATATGCAGACGATGGTCATTGGCAGTGGAAACTCGAAATTGAAAAGACAATTGGGCATGCTGACAACTCGGTTCAGAACATGGAAATTGGCTCATATTGGAATAAAAACTACAGAGAAGCTGTGTTCTCTGTTTCAAATTTAATTTCCAATGGTTGGTCCAGTGAAGGTTTTGATGCTGATTTATATAATTCTATATTGTTAGAGGTATGGAGGAACACTAAGCATGTACGTGTATTAGATGATCACTTAATTCGATTAGCTGCTATGAAATGGAGAATTAATCTAAAAAATAAATGTTTTGATAGTGGAGTGGATCTGAATATTGCACGAAAATATTTTATGGAGATGATCAGTTCGAATGAAAATATCTTAAAAAACTCAGCTATAACTGGGCTTGGAATGATTGGTGAAAAAAATGATGTTGATACGTTAATAGCGATATTAATTGATAATCAAGATAGTTTTATAGGTAAAACAGCATTAAATTCACTCTTACTTATTGGTGACAAATACATGCTAGAATCACTTAGAGCAAGTTTGAATCAACTTTCAAATAAGTCAATCAAGAATAAGATTCAACAAGAAATAAGTTACAATAGAGTTTATGAAAATGAATGCAGTAACTAAGCTTTAGGTTTACAAGCCGTTACTTGATTTTGATCCGATTGTTATCTGTGCAAACTTAAACCACAGCTAAAGTAACCTCATTTTAGTCCAAAGCCTAAATAAACTAGACATCCACTCAAAATTTTGTAAATAAACTAGACATCCACTCAAAATTTTGCACTTTTAAGCTCAAAGTACTACGCTTTATTTAGTGTAAAAAACAAGCAGGATGTCTTATGGCCATCGCAAGAAAACGACAAATAAGTTTGGTTGATACAAAATACTACCACTGTATTTCGCGTTGCGTGCGCCGTGCTTTTTTGTGTGGTGAAGACCACTTTACTGGTCAATCTTACGAGCATCGCAGAGGCTGGGTTGAAGATAAGTTACTGGAATTAGCAAAAATATTTTGTATTGATGTATGTGCTTATGCCGTAATGAGTAATCACACCCATTTAGTACTGTATGTAGATGACAAAAAAGCGAATAGGCTGAATGATAAAGCGATTGTTATTCGCTGGCATAAGCTGTGTAAAGGCACCGCTCTTACACAAAAATACATACAGGGCGAAAAGCTAAGTAAAGCTGAACTTATCTTTTTTAACCAAACAGTAAACCAATACCGCGAGCGCCTATCCAGTATTAGCTGGTTTATGCGGTTACTAAATGAAGATATAGCCCGCAGAGCAAATAAAGAAGATAATTGCACAGGCCGCTTTTGGGAGGGGCGCTTTACGTCTCAAGCATTATTAGATGAAGCAGCCCTTGCTGCCTGTATGGCCTATGTTGATTTAAACCCCATTAGAGCAAAAATGGCAGAAACGCCCGAAGAGTCAAACCATACCAGCATCAAGCAACGCATAACACACGCAAAAGAAGGTAAGCAACCAAAACCACTACTGCGCTTTGCAGGCAAGCCTCGTCAAACAATGCCAAAAGGGCTGCCGTTTGAGCTTAAATCGTACCTTGAGCTTGTTGAATTAACAGGACGAATAATACGAGAGGATAAACGCGGGTATATTGATAATATGAACCTTCCTTTGCTTGAAAGGTTAAATATATCCCCAGAAAACTGGTTAAAACTGACTACGCAATTTACACGCGTATTTCATGGTGCTGTTGGCAAGCCAAGCTCACAAGTAAGTTATTGTGAAAATCTAAACAGAAAGCGGCGGGTGAATATCAGTAACTGCGAAAAGCTACTGGCATAAAACGTAAGCTACTCAGTAAAACTATTCAGTAATAAATCACAACTGCACCATGCAGCTATTTCCATGCGACGAATTTAATTTTAAGCGTTCTAATTTGTTCTTTACGGATGAAATGCAAGTAACCGAGCAGTGAAAGATAAATTTTTAACAAAAAAATCAAATTTAATAGCAACGTTTTGTTTGTTCAATTGAAGTGGCTGTCTAGTTTAGTTTGTTTAGTTAAGTGGCTGTCTAGTTTAGTTTTTGTTATGTCGTTTAGTTATGAAGTGGCTGTCTAGTTTAGTTTTTCAAAATACATGTGCTATGTACGGTCAGGCATTAATCGTTTTTATTGGGGTATTGTATTCAGCTTTTTAGCTGTTACATCATTAATACATTAATACCAATTCGTAATAATATTTGAGCAATTTGAGAGCTTAAACCTGACGCTAACTGTGTTAAATATTTCTTATATAGAACAACTAAATAACGAATTTTTGCCTTATTATCGACACTGTTTTCTTACCTCAAAATAGCTTACTTAATTAAGCAGATTGGTATTACGAAGATTAAATAGTGACCTTACTTTTTATAGCTACTTGATTTGTAATTATTCGAGTAGTTAGAAAAATATCCTTGCTTAACGGTTAAGCATTCGGTTTAATGAATAGATAATAAACGCTGAGCAATGCAGGGAAAGCTTAAATTATAATAGGTAAGCTTATTAAATTAGCTGATTTAGCTAGAGCCTCTAAAAAGCAAATTCCCATAGCATAAACAACACCAACTCTGACACACCGAGCAGGTAGCGCCTCAGTCCAACAAGCGATTATGCAACACAAACTGCGTGTCGCATAAGTACTAAAGTGTTAGGCATTCAGGGGTAAGCATGATTAAATTTAAAATAGTAAGCATAATTACAGCCGTTATCGCACTTACTTTGTGTGTGATTTTTATACTTATTCCCGAAGTATTATTTATGTTGTTTAATATTGATGAAAATAGTTCCGCTTTCTTCATTGGTAGAAGGGCTGCAATGTTATTTCTCGGAATATCGGTATTTAGCTGGTTCGGCCGAAATGCTGAGCATTCAGAGTCTAGGCAGGCTATATGTTTAAGTCTTTCAGTTTCTATGTTTGCATTGGCTTTTCTTGGTAGTGCAGAATACCTACGTGGTTTTGCTGGTATAGGTATTTCACTGGCTGTTATTACGGAAGCTACTCTTGCTTTGCTATATTTTAAAATATGGTTCAACTACAAAAATGCCTAACAACACGCCCTGAGGTG
>NZ_JJNY01000110.1:0-18554 GCF_000690035.1 Pseudoalteromonas sp. S3431 | reverse complement strand
CAACTAGATACAAAAATTTTTGCCTAGTTCTAGCGTAATTTTCTTAACGTTAAATAGACTTCATATATAAGCAGATTGGTATAATTTGATTCAAAGTAATTAATTGCTAAAGCCCTACTTTAATAAAGTGGGGCTTTTTGCTTTTAGCTAACAATAAAATTTACTCAAGGATTTTAATACGAGGTCGATACCTATAAAAGAGGTAAGCTATTTTAGGGACAAAATAATGAAGATTTCAGCGGCTCCCATTCCATACCAAGTACACAGCTCAAATATTCAACCTTTAGCGCAATCAGATAAACTAGCTGTTGAAAAAGGAAGTGAGGAAGAGAATGAGGAAGAGCCAAAATATGTGTTATCAAAGTTTTTAGATACCAAAGCGCAAAAATACAGTGAAGATAACGCAACATTTGGCGATCAGTATAAAAATCTCGAAAAAGTATATAAACACTTCACTGGGCGAGTTATTGCGCTGCAAGAACAAATTAATAAACTTAAACAAAGCCCCGTACAACGTAGTTTAACTATAAATACTTCAGCAAGTGAGCTAGATGAAAGTGATGCGAGTTTAACTTTAGACGCTGAGCACCTAGGTTCTAAAAAATATAAAAACACGCAACAGCAAGAGCAAATAGATATGTTAGAGCTGCAATTAGGGGAGTTAAAATCAGAGCAAGCGGCAATAAAGCAACAAATGGTTGAGCTGGTTATTAGTGAAATGAAAAGGCGGGGCGATCACGACTATACTGTATAGCGCCACTAACATGCTGGTGGGTTAGCTTTTAAATTCGATTTTACTCACTTCAAGTTTAAATTTACCTTCTTGCTTACCTGCAATCATAAAGCCTAGCTGTTTTATATCATTAAAATCAATAATAGGCTGTTGCTCAAGCACTCGTCCGCGATACGTTAAAGTAAAATCGCTCGAGGTAAAGTTGATTTCTACCCATTCGCTTTTTATTGTTTTAAATGAGTGGATGTACGCTGCGCCATCAAGGTAAGTAGTTGTTCTGAGCCTAAGCTGATAGATTTGCCCATCGCCCTTAACACGCAGCGCTATAGTTTTTGAGTTTTGATCTTGCGTGTCAATTTCGGTACGTATTGATGCAAAACCGCCATTATTAGCAAGCGAAACATTGCCTGTAAACAGCAAGCTATCTTGTGTTTTTGTTACTTGGCTATTAGATACGCCGCCCATTACAGAGTCGTTGATAACATACCATTGTTGATTTGCATTGGCCTCGCTTGTCGCTAAGACTAAGTTAAATACAAACAGTGACGAAAGCTGTTTAGTGGTCATGGTCGATCCTAATGAATTAACAATTTATAGATACGACTAAAAATATTAATAGTTCACAATGCTGAAAATTAAAAACTAGTATTGATATGCGCGAAATAACTTACTTTTATTTGATTAAGTCAATTTTGTTCAATACCAGCCTCTATTTAATGTAGACACTCATCATCAGTTTGAATTAATTAGAAAGTGAACCATGACTTTATCTTTAATTATGTCAATGTCGTTATTTGCATTAGCTGCGTCTTTATCGCCAGGGCCAGTTAATTTAGTTTCATTGAGCAGCGCACGGTATGGGCTAAGAACTGGCTTAATGTTTATAACCGGTGCAACACTTGGGTTTATTTTTTTGTTTTTAGTTATTGGATGGGGTTTAAACTATCTTCTTGATAAATTGCAATGGATCACTGAAGTATTGCAATGGGCTGGTATTACTTTTTTACTTTATTTAAGTTATCAATTATTTGTAGATAATGGTGAATTAAACTCAGACAGTAATAAAAGTTCACCTACCTTTATTACTGGGGTAATCATGCAATGGCTAAACCCAAAAGCATGGTTAGCATCACTATCGGGAATTGCGACTTACATCCCTAATGCAGAGCTATTTGAAGTGTTTACGTTTGCCAGTGTGTATTTACCAATTTGCTGGTTGTCGCTGAGCATGTGGGTATGGATAGGTATAGTGCTAGGGCAGTACTTTCAAAGTCCTGCAAAAATACGTTTTATGAATAAAGCATTGGCAGTGTTACTTGCCGGGAGTTGCTTTTTTATTATAAGTTAATGTGTTTTTATTCTAAATACAGCGTCGATATTGTGCTGGTGTTGCAGCAACCCGCTGTTTAAATACACGTTGAAAATGAGCTTGATCACTAAATCCTGCATTTTGAGCCACCGTTGAAATGGCATCGCCTTGCTTAAGCGCTTGTTGACTTAGTTGTATACGCAGATTTATCCGATAAGCATGTGGACTCATATTGAAGTGGCGTTTAAATGTACGTATCAAGTAGCTAGTATTAAAGCCAAATTTTTTGCTAATAACCTTAATTGGTTCGTCATCCTGACAATAAAGGGCGAGGTAGTTTGCAACTTTATACAGCCTATTAGGAGGTAGGCACGTATTTTCTTTAATATCAGTGCTATCGATGTATTCAAATAACGTAATCAAATACTGGCTAAGTAAAGACTCTTTTTCTAAAGAAGACAGCTTATTCGACATAAGGTTTCGGCAAACTAAAACAAACTGCTGGTAAAATACAGGGGTTGTTAATGTATCAGGTTGGCTATTACACCAGTGGTTACTTGCCCTTATATTAAACTTAACAAGCAATTGAGCTAACCAACTTTTATCTACATGCATCATATAATAAGCCCAGGGCGAGTTTTGGTTGGGGTTGCATGCGTGTACAGCATCGGGGTTCATTAGCACTAAAGTGCCTTTATCTATTTGGTAAAGTTTGTCTTCACAAATAAATTCACTTTGGCCCTCTAAAATAGCACCAATTGACCACTGAGCATGAGAATGGGCGGCGTAAGTTACTTTTCGACCATCCAAAACTTGCCTTAGTTCTACATAAGGTAGGGCGTTATCTCGCCAAAAAAGAGGGTATGTTGAAGGAATCATAATGAATCTTTTAATGAAGACTTACCGCCAGTATAGCAAAGTTGTAGTATGAAATTCACGCTATATAAAACACCTTTCCATAACTATTAAAAGTATGCTTAATTGCACGCAACTTGTTATGATAACTATTCTTATTAATGGTTAAGATAATAATATGCATGATCTAACTCGTGGCTCCATACCGAAGCATTTAATCAAAATGGCTATTCCTATGATGATAGGAATGATAATTCAAACATTGTATTTTTTAGTTGATTTATATTTTGTAGGTAATTTAGGTGGAAATGCTTTAGCAGGACTCAGCTTAGCGGGTAATGCAATGTTTTTAATTTTTGCACTCACGCAAATTCTTAATGTGGGAACAACCGCGTTGATTTCTCATGCAGCGGGTCGAAAAGATGCCAAAGATGCAAATGCAGTGTTTAATCAAAGTATGATGCTGGCTAGCTTAATGGCCTTGGTTGTCATGTTTTTAGGTTATTTAGGGTCTGATACATACTTAACTAGCATTTCAACAGACCTTGCAACAATTGAAGCGGGACAACGTTATTTGCATTGGTTTTTGCCGGGTATGGCATTGCAGTTTCCTTTAGTTGCAGTTAGTGCTGCGTTAAGAGGAGCCGGTATTGTTAAGCCAACTATGTTGATTCAAACCTTGTCTATTATCGTCAATATTATTTTATCTCCTATTTTAATTATAGGTTGGGGAACTGACTTTCCAATGGGTATAGCCGGAGCTGGGTTGGCAAGTACTATTTCGGTAGTTGTTGCGGTAGTAATGCTATGCGTATACTTTGTTAAGGCTGAAAAGTTCGTTACCTTTAAAGTCAGTTTATGGCGCGTAGATAGCGCTATTATAAAGCGCTTATTAGGGATTGGATTACCCGCAGGAGGTGAATTCTTTTTAATGTTTGCATATATGGGGTTAATTTATTGGTTAATTCAACATTTTGGACCTGAAGCCCAAGCTGGCTTTGGTTTAGGTTCTCGCATCATGCAGTCATTGTTTTTACCTGCAATGGCAATTGCGTTTGCTGCACCAGCCGTCGCGGGTCAAAATTTTGGTGCAAAGCAATTTGACCGTGTCCGAGAAACCTTTTTTTGGTCAGCCCTAATGACATGTAGTTTAATGGCAGTGTTAAGCGTAGTTTGCTTTTTTATTCCAGAATTACTAGTGCAAGGGTTCTCTGATGATCAAAATGTTATTTTAGTTGCAGCTACATTTTTACAAATTATTTGTATTAACTTTATTCCTACGGGCATAGTGTTTACGTGTTCGGGGCTATTTCAGTCTCTCGGTAACACACTCCCTTCACTTTATAGTACTACACTGCGGATTATTTTATTTGTTTTACCTGCTCTTTTATTAAGCCAAATGGATGGCTTTAATTTAACGCAATTGTGGTATTTATCGGCAAGCACAGTTGTTGTTCAGGCAGTTATTAGTTTTATGTTATTACGCAGAGAGTTTAGGCATCGCTTACCTAAAAGTGAGCCTATTGATGAGAGCTTAGTAATTTTAAAGTAAATAAATTTATGTAATATAAAAAAGGAGCTGTATGAAATCATAAAGCTCCTTTTTAGTTTATTTATTTACTTTATTGAAGCTATAAATTCTTCATCAGCGTATAGATTCGTAAGCAATTTTTGAACTAATTCTACATAACTTCGCTGCCCGTTTGGTATTGCAATTGCTCCGAGAAAAGAAGAGTCGAAAGTGTGTTCGGCAGATATTACCTTATCAAATAAAGTAATATCGCCATCTGATACAGTAAATTTAACTTTTATAAACGCACTGCCTTCAGAGAAACCTGTTACATCAATGTCTTGCTCAATTACTTTTCCCGAGACTTGCTTTGTTGCAACGCCAGACCATAGTTTTGCTAGTTTTAATTCTTGTATCAAAGCGCTCTCAATATATTCACCATAGCTGTTGCCTACTGATGAAACAAGAGGTGAGCCTCGAAGCGATATCTTATTTAATTTTTTTTCAGATTCAATTTTTCCGACTGAGACTGGTGTATTAGACTCTTCTTTTAGTTTAGAAACGTTGCTGATATCTGCACTATAAGGTGGAACTTGAATGGTACATGCACTTAAAAATAAAGCCGAGATTAAACCCAGTGAACTTTTATACTTCATTTTATTTCGGTCCTTATTTATAAGTTTGATTGATCAAGCTCTACAACTAGTTTGTTGAATGCTTCTTCTGTTGCACGTTTTGCAGATAAAGAAAAATCATTTTTAAACTCATCAAATTCAGCTTTGCCAAAACCTTTAACTTCACTATTCCATGCTATATCGCCATTGTTATTTAAAGTTTTACAGTTTAGCGTGAAAGTAAATTCTGTAGGAGGCCATGTGAATAAGCTATCTGAGCTAGATTCCGTTGTTATTGTCGGTATGAATACATACTCAATTTTTTTATCTTTTAAAAATGCACTATTAGTTAATGATTCAAGCTTATAAACGTTCTCAAATTTATTAGAAAGCACAGTATACAGTGCTGCTTCTGTGTCTTTATAAGGTTTGTAACTAACATTATCGCCACCACCGCCAGGTGTTTTTACTTGCTTTTTTATATCATCTTCAGAAATATAATAACCTACAGCTGATGCTGATTTATTTTCTGTAACTTGAAGTTTTTCAGTGTCTGGATTTAAACTTATTTGGTGGGCACAGCCACTCAAAATAAGGACAGAAAACAAGAAAAACACGTTAGTTAATAACTTCAAAATATACTCCATGTATTTAATTTTAAGGATGAAAGAAATTCGAGCGTTAATATATGTTCAATAGGTACATTTGTAAATGATGTTAACCTAAAGTTTGTAATTTGAGGCTTATATTTCCTTTTATCCAATTGGCCGAGACGGTGCTTTTAGTAAATTGGGGTAAAAGTTAATGTTGAGCAAAAAATAAAAAACGCGTAAGTTAACCGGGTTACCTATTTTAATAACAAGAAAATAAATGAAAGCCAAAGAGATAGAACAATTAGAATTGTCGAATTCTGAAACCAGAGAAGTGATTACCCCCTACGCCTTTAAAATTGACAGTGCTTTACTGGGCTTGCCTTTAGCTACGCCAATCCGGCGTGCACTAGCTATTATTATTGATGTAGCACTGATATTTTTAGCAGCCAAGCTCAGCGCGGCTTTAATAGCATTTGTTGCTGCAATGGCCTTTTATAAAGGCACGGCTCAGCAATACCTTCCAAAAATGTCGAATGTGTGGCGAAGAATTTTAAAAATAACGGCAGCAAGTATTTTATTTGTAAGCGCACTTACTGTGCTTTCAATTGGCATTGATTACCTAGAAGGCGATAACGCTGATCAAGGTTTAGCTGTTCAGGGCGTAAAAATACAAGATGAAATTCAGCTTTCCGCCACAGAAAAACAACGGGTAAATACTTATTTAGCGCAAACAGCCGATGAAAGCTGTGAGCAACCTTGCCAACAAAACGCGTTTGATAATTTAATTGGGCAAGTTCCCAAATTAGCAGAAATGGACGACCTACAAAGCCCACAACTTGCTACCCTACTTTTACAGCTATTAGTGGTCAGTGAAAATAACGAAATAAAGCCTGCACAGTTAATAGAAGAAAAACCTGCACAAACAACCACAAACAGTATTTTGCAGTGGAGCAAGGGCATTATTCAAGACCTAGGCCTTGGCTTTGGTTGGGCCGCCGTATATTTTACGTTGTTCTCGTTATTATGGCGCGGACAAACCCCAGGTAAAAAAGTATGTAATATTCGCGTAGTAGCGCTAAGCGGTGAACCATTAGGTTTATTAGATTGCTTTGGCCGATATGGCGGCTACGGCGCCGGTTTTGCCACGGGCTTATTAGGCTTTTTACAAGTGTATTGGGACCCAAACAGGCAAGCCATTCAAGATAAAATATCAGCGACAGTGGTTATTAAAGGTAACTTGAATCAAGTTGTAAATGTTGAAACGGTAGAAGATGCAGTGAAAGAGTAAAGTAATTATAAAAATATACAGATTGAGTTAAAAAACTTAAAATTAAGTACAGGTTTAACTTTATCAGGTGTTTTATGAAAGCGTTATTAGCTGATGGTTCAGCAAGTATTTCAGAACTGAGAAAAAATCCAATTGGGCTCTTAAATAAAGCTGGTGGAAAGAGCATCGAAATTTCGAAATATAATAAGACAGTTGCTTATTTAGTTCCTGCACAATTGTATGAGTTGATAATGGATCAGCTTGATGACTATGAATTAGCTAAAATTATTGAAAGTCGTAGAGCTGATTTATCTCAGGAGATTGAAGTTAGCATTGATGACTTATAGCTCTTATCAATTGAATTACATTAATTAGAAAAAGCTAATGCTTAAAGTGACATAAAGTAGCTCAGACTATTTTTCTGTTTATATTAGGGCGTGTTAGCATATAAAAAAGTGAATATTGAGTACATGGATGAATATGGTCACTTTTTCTCGTTATACGACATTAATTTTATATGGTGTTATTACCTATATTTTGTTTTTAATTATGTCTTCAGTAACCATTATTCAAGAATTGTTGCTCGCTTGGACTAATCTTCTTCAAAAAACATTTAATACTTCAAATTTCACACCTTTGTATGGTTACGCTACATTATTATTTTTAGCAGGCTTAGCCGTAAACAAAATTGCAGATAGCTTTTCTATCTATAATTCAAAAAGGTATTGGCAATTTAATTGGCGGTATCCTTCGCTAATGCTATCTGTAACATGCACTATTGCTATTTGGTTGTTTTTTGAATCTAAAGCAACTGGTTCTGTGGTTAGTTTAGAGTTAGTACTCTTATACTTACCTCTTATAGTCGGGTTAGTATTTTTACCTGTATTAGAACTTTTTAAAACTCGTACTAAACCTAATAAACCAAAAAATAATGCTTCAACGCGGCATATTGCTAAACAAATTGAAAAAACTTTATGCGATAAGAAAAATCAAGCGAAGAGTAAGCGCATTTTAATATGTGGAGCTTTTGGTGTCGGGAAAACAACGGCAATAAATTTAGCAGTTGATAAACTAAAAAATAAAAAAGAACTGCCTAAATTAGTTCACTGTAATATTGATCTGTGGGGTGTTGAAGCTGAATCTATTATCCAATATGTATTGGATGAAGTGCTAATAGCACTTAGTACTGAAATTGATATGTGTAAGTTCCGTTCTTTACCGTCGCACTATATTTCAGCTATGAATGCAGGTAATACGTCTTCTAAAATATTTGCAGCGTTTATGCATAAACCTACATCTCCTGATGCACTTTTAAAAAGCTTAAGTGATGTTATTAATGCAGCAAATTTAAGGTTATTAGTAACGGTTCAAGATCTCGACCGTAATGCAAAGGCGCTAGACAGTCTTCATGCGCTTGCTGGTCTGCTAGATCGATTAGAAGAACTGCAAGGTATAGATTATATTTTTGCAGGTGAAAACCGCCCAGAGTTTTCAGATACGTTACTACGTATTTGCCCAATCCGATTTGACTTTTCTATCCCCAATTTTACTGAGGAAATAAACGAGTTAGAAAATGAGTTAATAGATGCAGATATGAAAAACTATTATCAAAAAATTCTTTTGGGTCAATATATACCTGGGTGCCCACAACTCATTAATCAATTGTTACCTTCATTTAGGGCTTTACACACTCTTGAAGAACAAATTAAACCTATTTGGCAGACGTTAGGTGGTGAAGTATTATTTTACGACTTTGTTTTACTTCAGGCATTGAAAAATAATAGCCCAGCTATTTACGATGCACTAATAGTGTTATTAAATAAAAAGTCCTTTAAAAGCCAACCATTAACTAAATTTATTGCAGATAACTTTTCTCGGGAAGATAATTTAGATAAAGAACTTATAAAAAGTTGTTTAGTTCACTTTGGCTTAATTGATATTTTTATTAATGAGAAAAGTAACGAAATATGCGTTTCAAAAGATAACCCGCCTGCTCATGTTTTATCATTTTATAAACACGAGCATATAAGTAGCTCATTAATCGAAGGCAGACTTACAGCGAAAAAGCTTAAACAAAGGCACGTTTTTAAAACGTTGAATGAAATTTCTAGTGGTGATAGCCGTATTATTAAAAACCAAGCAATTACTGACTTATGTGCCGCTGTGGAAGATAATGAGACTTCTGGTTTTTGGCTTGAGTCAATCAAGTATTATGGTTGGCATATTCTTTACAATGAAATTAAAGATGAAGTGACCGTTATGCAATTATTTGAAAAAGCGATTAATGTTCGGTCATCAAGGAAATCTTTAGAACTTCTAACATCATTTGCTGTAAGAGGCTATGATGTTGACTCAAGTAGCGCATTTGTTAAATACCTTTTTTCAGAAAGGATAATAAACGACTTATTTGAGCAACGTACCTCTTTTAAACATGGAACCTTGTTTGCACTATTAAAAATTTATAAGGGCTTTAGCGGTGAACAGAGAGATTATAAAATCCCTATGAATAATCTTATTTTACAATTTATTGATGGCAAGGATCCTGTCAGCGAAGCTAATTTGCTGTATTTATTCTTAAACTGTCACGACGATATTCCTGATTTAGTCAGTGCTTTAGATAAAGCAACTCTAAATAAAGTACACGCTTTGATCAAAAATATTAAATCAAAAAACACCCGTGTGATTTATAGTCAAATAGTTGATAGACCAGAAGTAAGCGAAAGTAAATTTGAAGGTCTAAAAAATGATGCACTGAAGTTTATATCGGAAATGTTAAAACTTTAGTTTCAATTAATTGAGGCAGCTATTTTAGCTTGAAATTAAAGCGCGATAATTATCTTACCGCGCTTTAATCTTAAGTGTTTATTTTATCTTTCAGTTTTACCCCAACCCCTAAAGCACCGAGCAACACCACAAATCCCCATACAAACATGTTTCCGTATTGGCTGTACACGCTGTCGCCTTGTATAAGCTTTATATCGGCTTTCATGGTTGCAGCTTCAAACTGTGGCATAGTTTGTTGTGTGTGGCTTATTGGGTCGTATACGGCGCTTACACCATTGTTGGTAACGCGTACCAGCGGGCGTTGTAGTTCGAGCGCGCGCATGCGAGCTATTTGCATGTGTTGCAATGGCCCAATAGAGTCACCAAACCAGGCGTCGTTACTTACGGTAAAAAGTAGGTCTGAGTCGCTTTTGTAGTTACCGCGTACTAAATCGGCAAATACTATTTCGTAGCAAATGGCGGGTAGCAGGTTAAAACCATTGGCACGTAAGTTGTTTTGTACTTTATCACCACGAGTAAACGACGACATAGGTAAATCAAATAGTGGTGCTATTGGGCGCAATATATCTTGAAACGGTACAAATTCGCCAATAGGGAGTAGCTGGTGTTTTTGATAGCGGTTTTTATCAAGGTAATGGTAATGCCCATGCTCGTCGCCGCGCTCTTTATTACCGACAACAATAAGTGTATTAAATATGTTTTTGGTGTCTCGCTGGTAGTCAACAATACCGGTTACAAGGGCGGTTTTATTAAACGAGGCGGCACTGTCTAAATTGGCTAGGTAGGAATAGGCAAGCATTTCTATTTCAGGCACTGCGGCTTCTGGCCATACTATTAAGTCGGCATCCCAATGTGGGCGCGTCATATCTTGGTATTTGCTCATTGTGGTCCAAAACTCACTTGGCTCAAAGCGCAAGTGTTGCTGTATGTTGCCTTGTACAAGCAATACTGACATGTTTTTATCAGTGTAATGAATACTGCCTGTGGTGTTTGCACCTGTAAAAATAAGCGCAACAGCAGAGGCAGTAAGTGCTGGGGTTTTAATATCTTTTTGGGTAAGTCTATACAGTGCAAAGCCAATAGCGACACAGGTAAGTGTTAAGCCAAACTCGCCAATATAAGGGGCAAGCAGCCTAAAAGGTCCGTCAGTTTGTGTATAGCCAAAACTTAACCACGGGAAACCGGTAAGTACAGTGCCACGTAAATACTCACTAATTGCAAAGCAGGCAATTAGTGATGCGCCAAAGCTTTTAGGGCCTGTGGCAAAGCGAGTAGTTGCCCAAAAGGCAAGGGCTGGGAATAACGCTAAGTATGAACACAGTAAGGCCATTAACGAGAGCGACGCAATAAGCGGCATGCCGCCAAAGGTGGCAATAGAAACATGTACCCAGCTTATACCTGCACCAAACCAGCCTAGGCCAAATATAAAGCCATACTTAGCGGCACTTTTTGCGTGTGCTTTACCGGTATTATTTGGGTTGATGCAAAAAATTATGGCTGCAAGGCTAATAAATACGATGGGCCAAATTTCAAAGGGGGCATAGCCAAAAGTTAAAATAAGGCCCGCAACGAGTGCGAGCCATGCTTTTTTATCTTTTGCTAATACGGTAAGCCTAGTTAGCAGTTTCTTCAATGTCGTTATCATCAGCCTTAGGAACGGTGACTTGCAGTTGCAAAATACGACGATTGTCGGCGTTGGTTACTTTAAATTGGTAACCTTCTATATCAATCGTTTCACCACGACTTGGCATATGGCCAAATGCGTGCAGTACAGTCCCGCCAATAGTGTCGGCTTCGTCTGTGCTGTAACCTGTTTTAAAGTGCTCGTTAAAGTCATCTACAGGTGTGAGTGCTTGCACTACGTGAACATGTTTAGCAAGTTGACGAATATCTTGATGTTCTTCTTCTTCGTCGTGCTCATCTTCGATTTCGCCAACAATTATTTCAAGAATATCTTCAATCGTTACTAAGCCCGATACGCCGCCATATTCGTCAATAACAACGGCCATATGGTAGCGTTGCTGACGAAATTCATTTAGCAATGTATCAACACGTTTGCTTTCTGGCACTACCATAGCTGGGCGTAAATAATCGCGTATTGATGGTAAGTGCTCGTCTTTATTTAAGATAAGCGGTAGCAAATCTTTAGCGAGTAAAAAACCTTCTACATGGTCTTTGTCTTCAATCACCACTGGAAAACGTGAGTGAGTTGAATCGACCATCATTGGAATTAGCTCTTCAAGCGGGCTGTCGATCTCAAGAGTGATCATTTGTGAGCGCGGAACCATTATGTCTCGCACTTTAAGCTCAGACACGCCAAGCACACCTTCTATCATCTCTTTTGTTTCTGGATCGATTACGTCTCGTTCTTGCGCATCGGCAATAACTTCGACCAGCTCTTCTCTATTCTGGGGTTCCCCTTGCAACATTTGGGCTATTCTACCCAACCACGTTTTGCCAGAAGAACCCTGGCTAGATTGCGAGTTACCGTCGCTCATTGCGTCTAATTGCTCCGTTAATTTAAATTTCGTCCCGGTATGGGTCTGCTATGTTTAGCTCTGCAAGTAATTGCTTTTCTATGCTTTCCATCTCAAAAGCATCTTCACTCTTTATATGGTCAAATCCAAGCAAATGCAAGCATCCGTGAATAACCATGTGAGCAAAGTGGTCATGAAATGACTTTTCTTGCTCAATTGCTTCAGCTAATACAATGGCTGGGCAAATAATTAAATCACCAACCAAAGGAATATCTATTCCGGGTGGTGCTTCAAATTCAAACGACAGTACGTTGGTTGGTTTATTTTTACCGCGATAGTCGTTATTAAGTTGTTGCGATTGCGCTTCGTCGCTAATAACGATGCTGAGTTCTGACTCGTCACGGTATTGGCTAAGGGCTTTGTCGGCCCATAGTGCAAATTGTTCTTCGCTTGGGAGGTTGTCAAACTCACAGGCTATTTGTAAATCAAGTTCGGTTGTCAAAGTATTACTCTTTAGTAGTAGGCTGTTGAAGAGCTGCAAGTGCGTCTTTTGCATTTTGCTTTTCAATGCGCTTAAGTCGCTCGCTTTCGTCGTTACGCTCGTAGGCTTCAACTATGCGTGCTACAACAGGGTGGCGTACTACATCGTGGGCTTTGAAGTAGTTAAAGCTAATTTCGTTTACGCCATCAAGCACTTCAATTGCATGGCGAAGGCCTGAGCGTGTGCCACGCGGTAAATCAACCTGTGTAATATCGCCTGTAATCACCGCTTTTGAGTTAAACCCTATACGGGTTAAAAACATTTTCATTTGCTCGGCGGTGGTATTTTGGCTTTCATCTAAAATAATAAAGGCATCGTTTAAAGTACGTCCGCGCATGTAAGCAAGCGGGGCGACTTCGATGATATTTTTTTCGATGAGCTTTTCTACTCTTTCAAAACCTAGCATTTCAAAAAGCGCATCGTAAAGAGGGCGCAGGTATGGGTCTATTTTTTGACTTAAATCGCCTGGTAAAAAGCCAAGCTTTTCGCCCGCTTCTACAGCAGGACGCGTTAATAATATGCGGCGTATTTCTTGGCGCTCAAGGGCGTCAACGGCGGCAGCAACTGCAAGGTAAGTTTTACCAGTACCAGCAGGGCCAATACCAAAGGTAATGTCGTGGTTTAAAATATTAGCCACATAAACACCTTGGTTGTCGTTACGTGGTTTAATAACACCACGGCGGGTTTTAATCACCATTTCTTTGCCGTAAGCGCTGCTTGATGCGTCTTGCTCTAGGGCTTTTGATTCGGTAATCGCTAAATGAACGGCATCGGGTTCTATTTCGCCTAAAACACCACGCACTGGTTGAGTATCAACATAAAGGTTTTTTAAGATTTCTACAGCGCCGGCGCAGTTGTGTAGTTTACCGGTTACTTTAAAAAAGTTGTCACGGTGAATTATTTCAACAGCCAGGTGGCGTTCAATTTGTTTGATGTTTTCGTCAAACGGGCCACATAAAGAAGAAAGGCGTTTGTTATCGGCAGGTTCTAAATAAATCTCTAACGTTTTTAACTGATTACTCAAAATTGCTTCCTATCGTACTGCGCCAGCGTTAACTGGCGCTAATTGTGTGACTAAGGAACGAAAGTAGCTACGCCAATTTCGTTAACAGTGTCTGGTTTTGGCTCTGCAGCTGCAGCTTTAGTTAAAATAGCTGAAGGAGCGACTTCACGTCGTAAGTTCATTTCTGATTCTGTACGAATTAAGTCACCACGTAAAGAGTTAGGCAGTGCTTCGGTAATACGTACATCAACAAACTGTCCGATCACTGTGTGCGGGCCAACAAAGTTTACTACACGGTTGTTTTCGGTACGGCCACGTAATTCCATTGGGTTCTTCTTAGAAGGACCTTCAACAAGGATACGTTGCTCTGTATCGAACATTTGACGGCTAATTTGCTGCGCCATTTGTGTAATACGGTTTTGTAGTAAGTATAAGCGTTCTTTTTTCTCTTGCTCTGTTACGTCATCTGGCAAATCTGCCGCTGGCGTACCTGGGCGCGCACTGTAAATAAAGCTAAAGCTCATATCAAAACCAATGTCGCTAATAAGCTTCATGGTTGCTTCAAAGTCTTCTTTACTTTCGCCTGGGAAACCAATAATGAAATCTGACGACATGCTTAAGTTAGGGCGAATTTTACGTAACTTACGAATTGTCGATTTGTATTCAATTGCCGTATGGCCACGTTTCATTAGGTTTAATATACGGTCTGAACCACTTTGTACTGGTAGGTGTAAGTGATCTACAAGCTCTGGTACATCGGCGTAAACCTCAATGATGTCTGGGGTAAATTCTACCGGGTGCGATGTGGTGTAACGAATACGGTCAATACCATCAATAGCTGCAATAAGACGAATTAAATCAGAGAAGTAACAAATTTCACCATCGTGCGTGTCGCCGCGGTATGCGTTTACGTTTTGACCTAAAAGATTTACTTCACGTACGCCTTGCTCTGCAAGTTGTGCAACTTCAAGTAGTACGTCATCGACTGGGCGACTAACTTCTTCACCGCGAGTATAAGGTACAACACAAAAAGTACAGTACTTAGAACAGCCTTCCATAATTGATACAAACGCAGATGGGCCATCTGCTTTTGGCTCTGGCAGGCGGTCAAATTTTTCAATCTCTGGGAATGAAATATCAACAACCGATGAGCCTTTGTCGCCTTGCACTTGTTTAATCATTTCTGGTAAACGATGTAGTGTTTGTGGGCCAAAAATAACATCTACAAATGGCGCACGTTGGCGAATAGAATCACCTTCTTGTGAGGCAACACACCCACCTACACCAATTATTAAATCTGGCTTGTCGTCTTTTAATAACTTCCAGCGACCTAATTGGTGAAATACTTTTTCTTGTGCTTTTTCACGAATTGAACAGGTGTTAAGTAAGATTACGTCGGCATCTGTTGCATCTTCAGTTAGCTGGTAGCCGTTAGTGGCATCTAAAAGTTCAGCCATTTTCTGAGAGTCGTATTCGTTCATCTGACAACCCCAGGTTTTAATATGCAGCTTTTTGCTCATTGAAATATAGCCTCGTGTTCAATTCGATAGTGGCACAAAAATGTGCTTGAAACAGGATTAAGGAGCAAGCATGCTCACTTAAAGGACGCGTATTTTAGCTGGATACCCGCCCAGATCCAAGTATAGTTTTCATGTTTGTGATCTCAAATCAATACGAGGCCAGTTTAATGTGCTGTTAGGGATATCCTCTGGTATAAAACAAATTAATTTTGATACAATCAAAACAGACTCAAGTAATAATAAAATGATGAAAAACATGACTAAAAATAATGTGATAGTGGTTGGTGGGGGCATGGTTGGCGCGGCTATGGCGATAAAGCTTGCTCAGCAAGGCTTTGGCGTTCGCATAATCGAAAAACACCTAATAGACCCATCACAGCTTCTTAGTAGTGATAAGGTGGATATTAGAGTGTCGGCTATTAATCGTTTTTCAGAAAATTTACTTGATGAATTAGGTGCCATGCCGCTTTTAAGACAAAACCGCATAGCGCCTTATCAACAATTAGAGGCTTTTGAACGCGGTGGTGACAATTTGTTATTTGATTGCGCCGATATAAACACCACGCATTTAGGTCATTTGATTGAAAATAATTTAATTCAAGCCTGTTTATGGCAGCAATTTGATCATTATAAGATTGAGGTTATTGAGCAAGCCACACCGATTACTAAAATAGAGCAAACCAGTGATTTAATTACGCTTGAGTATGGCGCTCAAACCTATACCGCTGATTTAGTAATTGCAGCCGATGGTGGGCAGTCGCAATTGCGTGATAAGGCGAATATTGGTATTACGGGGTGGCAGTACCAGCAGCATTGCATGGGGGTGTTAATTAAACTCGATGCGCCGCAACAAATTAAAACCTGGCAGCAGTTTACGCCAAGTGGGCCACTCGCATTTTTGCCAATGCAGGCACCGCACGCTAATTTAATTTGGTACGACGATGCAAATACACTGCAAGCATTTAAAGGGCTAAGCCCAACTCAGTTAAAAACGCACATACTTAATAAATTCCCAGAGCTTGCTGGAGACTTTGAAGTACAAACCCATGCGATATTTCCGCTTACTCGCCAACATGCTAACAACTATTCGCAAGGGCGTTTGGTTTTAGTGGGCGACGCTGCACATACAATTAATCCGCTTGCAGGGCAGGGGGTAAATTTAGGTTTTCAGGACGTAGTGGCACTTGCTGAGGTTTTAGACAATGCAGGGGATATAGGGTGCCCGTTAATGCTTAAAGAATATGAGCGAGCTCGCCGTAAGGCTAATTTGTTAATGATGAGCATGATGGATGCCTGTTACTTTGGCTTTTCTAACCAAGTAGCGCCGCTTAAATGGGCACGTAGCCAGTTTTTAAAAATGGCTAATAATACAGGGCCAATAAAAAACTGGGTGTTAAAATATGCCATTAGCGGAGAGCTAAGTTAGTTTCTAAAAAGATTACCCCCTAATAAAGCGATTAACAATGCTGTTAATCGCGCCCTTAAAAGTTATAACCTCTTCATAAAACAACAATCATATTTGGTAAGTGGGCTACCCTGAGCTTTTTAATCTAGGTGTATTTTATTTCGTTATTAGATTTATTAGCCATACTAAATGTATAACAAATTGCATTTAAAGAGTGTCTGTGGATAAGCCATTTATTTTTATGATTATAGTAGGGATATTACTGTTAACTGTAAGTATCAAACCAACAATACAAGTATGCAAAAAAACGAATCGGTTTGCATGGAGCTTATTGCTTATTTTAATTGTGCTGTTTATTTTTGGCTACTGTTGGGTACTTTATTATTTTACTTTTTATGGTGGTGAACCGTTTGTAACAACTAGTGTTTCATTTATTTTAGTTGGTGGCGGCACATTTGTTTATTTAGTTGTTAGGTTAAGCCTCAAAAGTATCTTAGAGCTAGAGCGCTCAGCTCAACACCAACAATTTCTAGCTGAACACGATAGTTTAACTAACCTACCTAAACGTAAAAAATTCTTTAATGTACTCAATGAGAACATAGAATATAACCAACCTTTCATTTTGTTTTTAATAGATTTAAATAACTTTAAACGTGTAAACGATACTTATGGAAATAATTTTGGGGATTTGTTGTTGTGTGCATTTTCCAAAACATTAAGCCAACACTTATCCGAGATTGCTAAGTTATATAGAATTGGGGGAGATGAATTTGCATTGCTTTTAAACTCAGCCACTCAGGATAAGTATGATTTATGTATTCAATTAATAAATAAGTCAGTACAAAAACCTTTTTTAATTTATGAACAAACTATACGCGTTAAGCTAAGAATTGGAGTGAGCTATTACCCCAAACATAGTATGCAAACTAACGAACTATTCAAACAGGCTGATTTAGCGCTGCATGAAGCAAAAAAGACACAGCAACAGATTGTTATTTATTTTAAGGATTTGAGCATTAGGGCGGATAATTTATTTGATATGTCCTTACTTATAAAGCAAGCATTGAAAAATGAAGAGTTTGAGCTTTATTTACAACCAATATTTTCTTCTAACCTTAATGAAATGCATGGAGCTGAAGCATTAATACGCTGGCCACAAAGTGATGGTTCATTTATTAGCCCTGAGGTGTTTATTAAAACAGCTGAGCAAATGGGGTTAATTTTAAATATTTCCAAGTGGGTGGTGTTAGAAACTATAAATCATTTAAAGTCGTTAAAAGCTTTGGGGTTTATCGGGGCTATTCACGTAAATTTATCAACAAGGGATTTAGAGAGCCAAGATTTTTATGAGCTTATTGAGCAATTAATCAGTGTCGATCCGACGTTGAGTGACTCAATAATTTTTGAAATCACAGAGGGTGCTATGATGACAAATATAGAAGCCGCTCGCACTATGATGTACAAGCTTAACGACCGCGGCTTTGAGTTTAGTGTAGATGATTTTGGGACTGGATTTTCTTCGTTATCATTACTAAGAGAGTTACCAATCAACCAAATAAAAATAGACCGGTCATTTATTAAAGATATGCTAACACAACCCGCTGACTATGCGATTGTAGAATCAACGTTATTTTTAGCTAGCAGACTTAATTGTAAAGTAGTGGCAGAGGGCATTGAAAATAAAGCGCTTAGAAATACACTCACAGCAATGAAATGTGATTATTTACAAGGGTATTATTATAGCAAACCTATTAAAATTAATGATTTTATACTGAAGTACTTAAATGAAGAAATAGGTGGGGTAGTTTAACAAATTGGCTGGGATACCAGGATTTGAACCTGGGAATGCCAGGATCAAAACCTGGTGCCTTACCGCTTGGCGATATCCCAACTATAAATTTGCATTAGTTTTAGTTCTTAATAAGAACATGGTGCGGAAGGAG
>NZ_JJNY01000109.1:0-35009 GCF_000690035.1 Pseudoalteromonas sp. S3431 | reverse complement strand
TACCAAACATGCGCTGCCCAAGGGGTTCTTTCTAGGGAGGGTTAACGCTTAGTTGCTCGGTTTTTACTTAGCTCACTAGGTTACAAACCTCGCGCCGCGATTAATCGACCCTAGATTGAACAAATTTCAATCCACAAAGATCAACACGCCCTAGCTATTTAAAAAAACCTGCTCGAGCAAAGAGCTATAAATTTCTTCTATTTTTACTAAATCACTTATAGGTACATGTTCGTTTACTTGATGTATCGTATTATTACGCACACCGCACTCTATAACTTGAGTGTGGTTATTTGCAAAAAAACGCCCATCGGATGTTCCACCGCTGGTACTGAGCAGTGGATAACTGCCTGTTTGCTTGTAAATAGCCTGCTCAACATGAGAAAGTAAACTCCAGTCATGAGTGTCTGCTGTATAATATGGCTCACACGGACGCTCCCACTCTATTGTAAAGTAATGGGCAAACTCACTAAGCGATTGTGTCAATAACGCTTTAATCGCCTCGCTGCTATATGCATGACTATAACGCACGTTAAAAGTAACCTCACAATAAGCTGGCACAAGATTATCAATAACGTTATCAATATTAATACCCGTTACTTGCAATGTGGTTTTTGAGCTTTGTTCATCAAGTTGCCACGTTTGTTCACTCAAGTAATTAACTATTTTAGCAGCTATAAAAGCTGCATTGATCGTATTATCAGGATAAGCCACGTGCCCAGCCTTACCTGTTACCTTAATGCGTGCAGAGAGTGCACCTCTTCGCCCATTCTTGATAGTGTCACCTACGCACATATGGCTGGTTGGCTCTCCAACAATACAGCCATCAAGTACAACACCTTGCTCGGCCAGTTTATTAACGATTACTTGAGAGCCAAATTCAGCCTCGCCTTCTTCATCAGATGTAATAAGCCAATACAATGTTCCTTGCTTATTCTCGCTATTATTAATCAGATTATTTGTTGCGCTAAGCATTGCAGCCACACCACCTTTCATATCTGCAGCGCCTCGACCATACACTGAATCACATACAATATTCCCTGCAAAAGGTGGACTTAACCATTGCCCTGTTGCTGCTGGTACTACATCTATATGCCCTGAAAAGGCGACGCATGGTCCGGTTCCAAAACTAATTGAAGCGATTAAATTACTCACGCCGTTTACATTAAAATGCTCACACTGTAATCCCAAGTCACTCAATTCTCTAGTAAGCCAATCAATTGCTCCAGCCTGATTAGGTGTAACAGATTCAAATCGAATAAGCGTTTGTAAATATGCAACAACGTCGCGTTGGAACTCTCTTTCACTGATTGCTTTATCAAAAATAGTGATAGCCATATCAAACGCCCTTTATTGCTTAGCCCTAACTTTAGTTAAGAGACTCACGAAAATATTGAGTTATTATTAAAGCCTGAATTTATGACTAAGCGATGTCAGTATTAATACACAGCTGTGACTATTTTTTATATTTTATTATTATGAGCGGTTTAACTTTTGAGGTTAAATTTACAGCAAACTGTGTGGCAATCAGGTAAGGCAGAGCCTAATCATGAAAAAAAGAGACGTCGTTTTCTCGATTCTGGCTAAGGGGGATTTATAACTTTTGCTACCTAAAAACCTGAACTTGCACGCACTAAACACATTCAGAACAGCGCTTTTAGCTATTTAAGAAATCAAGAGTCAAGTATCTCTGTCGCTAATCAACATCAAAATTAATCTAAATCAATAAAACACTTCACAACGTTCAAACATTTTTGAAACTTTGATCTAGGACAGGTTTTGAACATTTTAAAACTGCAATAATAGCGTCAATCAAAAAGTAGTTCTTGGAGAACAACATGAAAACCACTATTAGTATTGCATTACTGACTTCTTTATTAGCACTTTCTCCTGCTGCACACGCCAATTTTAGCGTAAATGTGGGTGCTATTAACATTAACCCTGATAACAGCAGCTCAAAAATTAACGAAGCACCGACTTTAGGCCTAAAAGGTGATTCTGATACGCAACTAGGTATTACGCTTGACTACGCATTTAACGACCAATGGGTGCTAGAGCTTATTGCAGCAACGCCATTTTCGCATGATGTTAATGGTACTGGTGGGCTAGCGGGTAATAAAATCGCGAATATAAAACAACTCCCCCCTTCACTTATTGCTCAGTATCACTTTTTAGATACAAGTTATGCATTAAGACCATTTGTGGGTATTGGAGTTAATTATACAACATTCTTTGATGAGCAACCGTCGCAAGCGCTTAAAACAACGCTTGGTACAAATGATGTAGAAGTAAAGTTAGACGACTCATTTGGATTTGTAGCACAAGTAGGTGCTAATTATAAAATTGATGAAAAATGGGGTTTACATGCAATGGTATCAATTATGGATATTGATACTGATGCAACAGTATATGCTAATGGCGCAAAAGCTCTCACTTCAACCGTTGAACTGGACCCAGTAGTCGCCATGTTTGGGGTTAGGTATAATTTTTAAAAATGCTTTAATGCATGTGTGTGCAAAAGGCCGAAAGGCCTTTTTTATTTTAATTAACTAATCATTTGGGTAAGTTATTTGCTTTTTTCTGTTCAAGCATTTCTTTCCAATGCATAACTTCACTCGGTAGTATCGGTGTTTTACCTTTAAAACTAGCGACTTCAAGCATCTCTTCGATACTTACAATGCCTTTTTTACTTTTAAACACACCGCGTACATAAGCAATAGCATGTAAGCCTCGTGCTGAATGAAATTTTTGTTCTATATAAAAATACTTATGATCCCAACCAACTAGTTTTGTACTAATAGTGTAGCGTTGCATTGGTTTAATATCACGGATATACGTGATAGCGGTAGCATTAACAATAGGAAACCAACGGCGTTTCAAAATTTGCTTAAGCAAACCCACTCGTTCCGTCATCCATGTACGTGACAAATCCATCATGGCTAAATAACGTGAGTTTGTTAAATGCAGATTTATATCGCAATCAGTTGGTAGTGCTTTGTAATCAATATCTACTGTATCAAGTAAGTCTTGATATTGATGATTACGCTTAATTTTAAAAAATAATAAAAGAAGTCGAATATATAAGTTCACAGCAAAGGTCTTACCAGTTCAATTTACCTGAGTGTAACACAGGCACTTGCTAAGACGAATATTCTGCTTTAATCTGAAGTTATAAATACAACTAAAAATTTACTTATGAATTCAAAATTAAACATCCTTATTGCTAGTATATTCTTAACAGTGAGCCACCACGCGTTAGCCGATTTTAATTTCCCCGGTAATGGCTCTATTACTTACTCTACAGGGGTAGAAAAATCGTTTGAATTTGGTTTTGCTTGGCAACAAAAATTTAAGAAGTTTACTATTGGCTCAAAGAGTTATGAAATGGATCAAATTCCTAGTTCCTACTCAGTCGCCATCACGCTTGCAAAAGACGGCAGCCAAGTATGGGTTCAAGAATTTAATAATGGATTTATAGAAGCGTTTGATTGGACAATAGGCAAGCACACCATCACTCTAAAAAAACAACAGTTTAGTGATCAAGTGAAAGGGAATTATGTTATTGAGTTAGATGGCCGAAGTTACTTTTTTGCTCGTAATAATGCCAGTATTGTTATGAAATTTGATGAAGATGGTATAAAGACGATTGCCATTGATGGTGTCAAAAAAAATATGGGCACTAAAAATTAATTAGCGCCCTATTTTAAATATTGCCGTATTTTAAACTTTAACTGTTTTACGGTTAATACCGTAATCTCGTAGTTTATTTGCAACTGCTGTATGGCTAAGACCTAAACGTTTAGCGAGCTGTCGTGAGCTTGGATAAGCTGGATAAAGTTTGCGTAATAATGTTGCTTCAAAACGTTTTACCGCTTGATCCAGTGAACCTTCAAAATCAGATTCTAAATACCCTAAGTCATGCGTAAACGTAGGTAACTGTAAATGCTCTACTCGTAACTCACTATCATCTAATAAAGATACCGCACGATAAATTGCATTTTCTAATTGGCGTACATTTCCAGGCCAAGGATACTGTTGTAAAAAGCTTAAGCACTCTTGAGATAACAGTGGCACCGCGTGACCATTTTGCTGTGCATATTTTTGAATAAAATGCTCTGCGAGTGGCCCAACATCGGCTTTGCGATCTCTAAGTGGTGCAATATCTAATGTTAATACGTTGATTCGATAGTATAAATCCTCTCTGAACACGCCCTCTTGCACCATAGCAGGTAAGTCTTTTTGAGTAGCTGCGACTATACGAACATTAACTTTAACTTCGTTCTCATCACCCACTTTCCTAAATGTGCCATCTTGTAAGAAGCGCAATAACTTAGTTTGCAGTTGAGTCGACATTTCGCCCACTTCATCTAAAAACACAGTCCCACCATCGGCTTGCTCAAGTACGCCGCGTTTAGGTGCTGCATTTTCTTCATAGCCTGCGTAGCCAAATAACTCAGATTCAGCAACATCATCAGGAAGTGAAGCACACGACAGCGCAATAAAAGGCTTCACTGAGCGATTAGATGCGTAATGACACGCCCGTGCTAATAGCTCTTTACCGGTTCCTGTTTCACCCGTAATTAGTATTGGTGCTTCTAACTGAGACATTTTACGCGCTTCGCGAACAACACGACGCATAGCAGTACTAAAGTTATGAATAGTTGCAAAGCTTTCTTGTCCGTAACGTCTAAATGCACTAACTTGTTGACCTAATCGGCTTTGTGATTTTATATTAATAACAGCACCGGCAAGTACATCACCTTCACCACCTTGCGGCACAGCAATAGGTAAAATATCGGCTATAAAGTCTTCACCAGCGACTTCCACTCTGGTGGTTTGCCCTAATACTTCTTTACTTTCTAACCAGCGAGTAAAATTAAAGCCTTTCAACAAATTATTGATATTTGCACCAATAACCTCTTTTTCGCTCAATTGTAAGTCTTTACAAGCCGCATCGTTACATAAGCGTACCCAACCCTTGGCATCAATAGAAATAACACCATCGGGCAATGCTCGAAGCAATGTGTTTAGCTCATTATGCTCACGCTCAGAGGGTAAAAAAGCGGTTGTACGTACATCATGAACACCATCAATTAAACGAATTGATGGCATTATTTTCTGGAACTGTTCAAACTCAATTTCAGGGAAACTTACATACATACGACAATTAACTGAATCAACCTCTATTCCTTTTAGATCAACACTGTAATTAACTAAAATATTGAGAATTTCTTGGGCGATACCGATTCTGTCAGCACAATGAATATCTAAACGCATACATCCTCTAAGGAAGGAAAACTATATTAATTGAATAATACGCTAAGTGGCTATGAGAAGGTAGTTTATTGTAAACATTTTTGGACAATACTAGTGTTTATAATAAATGAGTAGATACATGGATTTATTCACGCAATAACAGCAATAACATATTTACTCCATGAAATATGCCACTACTGCTATTGCAGTTCTTAATAAAAATTAATCACCTTGTGGGTATTCAGACCAATCACCGCCATCTAATTGTATGTATGGTCGTTGATTAACATACATCATTATAGTATCTGCATTTTCAGCAACTTTTGGAGCTTTCGGTAAATTATCTAACAAATTTGCTATACTATTTTTCCCACCAAAAACATTAGTTTTCAATGTTTTACTCACTAATTCTGACAATGAAAAATAACTGATTGAATCATCAATTACAATTTGGGAATAGTTTTGCACATCAGGGCCAATAAATTTAATTGCAACTGGAACTGATACAATAGCTGGGCTTGGTATTTCTCGCAAACCAGCAAATTGTACTTTGTCTCCTTCTAGTGCAGCACCATGCTCAGGTACTACCATCAGCATTACATTTCTACCACGTTTTTCTAGGTTTTTAATAAAGCCATTAATATCAGAAAATAAGTTTGCATGCCTAAGAGGATAACTCTGCTGGCTATTCATGCGGGCTCTATTAGCAAGTTGATTACCATCGTGTAAACTCGTGGTATTGTAGTACATTGCACAAGGCTTACAGTCTTTAGCTTGTTGGTCAAGCCAGCCGTTTAGAACCGCACCATCTGAATAAATAGGGCTATTATCAAACCCATACTGAGCAATAGGCATAGAATCAATATTAAATGGCTTGCTGTCTAAGCCACCATATCTATTTATCAGGCCTTTAAATTCATCAAAATGCCCATCGTGATTCATCACTACGTTGTTTTGATAGCCTAGTTTTTCTAAGTTCTTAAATAAATAACACTGTTCTGGCGCATCCTTGAACAAAGACGCTTGGTTTGTTTGTCCACAGCTTGCTCTTAATAATCGAATGGCTGCTGGACCACTATATGATGTGGCTGAGTTGAAATCAGGAAACACCACATCAAAATCTTTATACATGTCTGTAACGCTAATACCTAAAAAATTTAAGTCAGCAACTGCCATAGAACAAATATTTAAAATAATAACGTCAAACAACTCGCCATTATATTCCTTTGGAAAGTGACTTGTTAATAAGCTTTGTTGTTGATAAAAATCACTAAGCTTTTGGTCGGGCGATTGGTATTGGGTTGTTACAACAGGCGCCTTACTTTGAGTTGCAATACTACTGTTATTAACCACTGTAGGGCTTTCATTAATATCTAATGAGTTACTTTGACCTTGCCAGCCAATAAACGCCAAGCCAATAATAGTCACTGTAGTAAACCGAATCCATTGAGAGCTGTACCAAAATAAAACAACAATAATGAATAAGCCGAGTAGCATATCGACATTAACTACCCGCCCAACTAGTTCGATAAAATAATCAAAGCTAAAATCTTGAACGTTACCAGCCTGTTTAATTAAACGATTAATGGGAGGTAACCACGAATCTTTATACAGTAAAATCACAGCTATAATCACAGCTATAATGTATTTAACCTTCTCAACTCGCGCATTTTTAAATTGTATTACTAACAAAGCGGCCAACGCAGCATTGCTCAAAAAACTAAAATCGATTACGCCGTAATAATACAGGGCAAATTTAACTAAAAAATAGAGATTCCAAACCCCTAGACCAGACAATTTCACTTACGTTCCTTATTTTTAGGTGTATAGGGTTCTAGCACTTCGTGCTTAAATGTCATTTTGTAATAATACTTTTTTAATTTAGATACTATGTAAGAGCCAATTAGGCACAATAAAACACCAAATAACCCCGAGATTAATGCTGTAATTAAAAGTTGATTAATACTCATATCACAGCTCTTTAACTTTCATTGTAAAAGCTTTTGCATCAGGGCGTTCCTGAGTGAAAAATTCAGGCGTAGCAATATCAATACTGGGATTTTTTGCTAAAGCAGGATCGAACTTGTAACTGTCATTTTCTTTTAGTTGATTTGTAAAATCACTCACATCTTTATCTCTATAATATCGGCGTAATTGTTTACATTCTTGCTGAATATAGAAGTGGTCCGAAATAATGCTCTGTTGAGCAAAAAAATCACTGGTTTCTAATTTGAATAAATGTTTAATCGCATTCATTACATCATTTTCTCTACAAGCATGTAGATACAAGTAAACTTTGTTTTCAGCAACACTAAATACATCACCTTCACGTTTTATGTGAAATAGATGAAGTGGGTGAATAGGATCTATTCTTGGTAATAACTCAAGTACAACCAGTACCCCACTGACACCTAAATTAACCGCCGAGTCACTGTGCACTTCAACTTGGCGAGTAAAATCAATAAATGGTAAGTAACCTTTTGAAAACGTGTTTTCAGTATATCGTAATACATGCTCAACAGATGGAGGCAATGGTCGAGAAAATTGAAAGCCTTGGATCGACTGAATTTGCGATAACAACCGAGAAGGTTCGGAAAAGCTATACAAAATAAGATTAACACCCAGCGTTAAAAATAAGCACTCGTCTTGGTGCCTGATAATCCCATCTACATTTTGAATCACGAGTTTTAACCAACGACCACAATTTTTTCTCAATTCAAAACATTGTTTACCCAACTCAGATAAGTCGGTATAGCGTGTAACCGAAAATACTAATGTTGCGGCTTCAAGCTGAGGACCTTTTTCAAATAAATCGCTGTTACTTTTTACAACATGATAATTTGCAGGCAGCTTTGTGCCATCTGGTACTGAGTTTTGTACTAACCACACAACATCTTCATCATTAAAATGTTTATTGCTAAGTGTTTGGGTTTCTATTTTCCCTTCTTCTACAACTAACCGATCATTTTGCAAAATTAACTGATAGTGAGTATTTGATAACACCCCTGTGCTGTGTCTCCAATAGTCGAACTCAAGTACTCGTGCAGCCGAATCATTATCGACAAACACAACGCCGCTAAAGAGTTGATTTAAGCGCCTTACTAAAAATCGATAATTAGCAACTTCAGGACCTGAGATTAAAAATAGAAGACTAGTATTTGTATCAATTAAAAATGATTTATATTGCTCAATAAGCGTTTCAAATTGCTGTTCAGTGGTATCACGTAATTGCTGAGTACTAAAATGAACAACGATTAGAGCATTTTTTATATTTTCATACGCACTTAACTCTTTAATAATCCCTTTATTTATGCGTTTTGCATTCCACTCACTAATTTCTTTTGTAAATGAAAAAGAATGTACTCGGCCTTGCTCACTAGCATCAAGTAATAAATTCGAACAAGAAGATTCAAAGAATGACTCTATCTGAGAAGAGACTATAAAAATATTTTCTTTCACATCATTGGGGCTTATTGAATGCAATATAAACTCAATAGAAAAATTGTCTAAAGGCGCTAAAACAGCATAAATTGCAGCAGGTTTTATTTCTTCAGCTGCGGGGTCTAATCCCAAAATGTTAAACTTATGCACACAAAACACCTTTCAAAAAAATACTTTTTTACTAGTTTTAGCCGCTATTCTATATATAATAGTCAAATAATGTCCATATATTATAAAATAAAACATACTGATACAGGTAGTAATGCAAAACTTAATTTCAAAAAACCCTCAAACACTCACATCTAACGATATAGCAAACTTAGCTCATCGCTTTGGCGGTAAAAGTGAAGATTACATTGAAATAGTGAATACGCAAAAAAACATGCAAACTATAAATAAATATGCGTTATTAAAAGAAATTGATAACGAACTTGCGTCTATTACTAGCCGTTGAAACTATAGGTAACCCCATCACGTGCAAAGAATTTTTTTAAAAGGTATAAAAGGTGGTACAGGTTGTACCGCAATTGTGGCTAATCTTGCCTGCGTGCTGAAAAAATCCGATGTACACGTAATTGCGGTTGATTTAGACCCAAAAAGTGATTTAGGGCTGCATTTTGGTTTGCCTTGGAAAAACACACAAGGCTGGAGCGACGCTGAAAATTTCAACGATATCCTGACATGTTTTTACCAAGATAGTGACGGCATCATTTTTTTACCTCATGGCGAAAAAACACCTTCTAATACCGCATTAAACGAACTGATTGATAATTGCAATAAACTGGACAACATTCAAAACGCTTGGGTACTCTTCGATTGTCCTAGTCATATAGATATCAGTAACTACACCTTACATGAAGACGATATTGTCATTGAGTTAGTCAATTGCGATGCGGTATGCCACAGTCTTATTTATAGACGTTTGCAAAAACTAAAAAAGACAGAAAATTCGTGGCATCACTTTTTTTTAGTTAACCGATACAATTCATCCTCTGAATTAGAATTCGATTTATTCTCACTTTGGCAGTCAACACTCCCACTTATGGCACCTTTTTTTATAAATAGTGACGAAGTGATTAAAGAGTCAACGGCTTATCGTAATGTGGCACTAAACTGTGCACCTTATAGCATTGCTAACGACGATTTCGAAACGCTGGCTGGCTGGTTGGTAAGTAAAACAGCATTATGATCTCATTTAAGGCACTTCATAAACACCCTTTTCAAAACACCTTTCGACTGGTGCTGAGTTTATTGTTTAGCGAAAAATTAGTCCGTTTGATTCTGTTTAAGTTTCACGGCTACTTCAATCAACACAGAATGAATGCGATTGAAGCATTGCTGATGCCATTTCTGATTATAGTAAGTTCTCTATTTGTAAAAATTAGCGTTCATAAGCGTAATATTCGTGAATCGATAAGCGTGAATTATCCGCATTTAAGACAACCGTATAGAAACCATCCTTATTCAAATTCAATACGCTTTATTTTACAAAGCGTTTTTTTGACGTTCGTTAAAAAAACGACAAAAAAAAGAGCGACGAAAGAAAAAATATCACACCATTTCTATGACTCAGTGAATCGTCTCTTTAGGCAGTTTAGGTGGTTTGATTTAAAATTAGGTAAGTTACTAAGGCGTATACTGTCAAAAAGCAAAAAAAAACCTAAACAAAGTGCTTTTTATTCTATTGCCGATGCGCGTGTTTGGCAAAATAAATATGTAAAATACATTGTGATTGCATTCATATTGTTTTTATTAACGATTTTTATCACTATTCCTTTCAGTCTAGAAGCGCAAGCCATTTTTATAAGCTTCATTTTATTAGTCGCCTATTCACTTAAGCGAATAAAAGGCCAAATGGCAACGATTGTAATGATCACCTTATCGGTAACAACGTCCTCACGTTACTTATGGTGGCGTTACACTGAAACACTAAATTGGGATGATCCTCTTGCTTTAGCCTTAGGAGCCGGACTACTACTTGCTGAAACATATGCTTGGCTTGTTTTAATACTTGGTTTTTTCCAAACTATTAATCCTCTCGAACGCAAGCCCATACCATTACCTAGAAACACTGACTTATGGCCTACGGTTGATGTGTATATCCCAACTTACAATGAGCCATTGAGTGTTGTAAAACCAACTACATTAGCAGCGCTAAGTATCGATTGGCCTGAGGACAAGTTAAATGTGTATATTCTCGATGATGGTAAACGTCCTGAATTTGCTGATTTTGCAAAAGAAGTTGGCGTAGGGTATTTAACGCGTCCGGATAACAATCATGCAAAAGCTGGCAATATGAACAGCGCTATGCGCTATACCCACGGTGAGTACATTGCTATATTTGACTGTGACCATGTTCCTGCGCGTTCTTTTTTGCAAACAACCATGGGCCAATTTTTAAAAGACAGTAAAGTCTGTTTAGTGCAAACACCACATCATTTTTTCTCTGCTGATCCATTTGAAAGAAACCTTAACAATCACAGCCAAATCCCAAATGAAAACATGTTATTTTACGGGCTTATTCAAGACGGTAACGACATGTGGGATGCGACTTTCTTTTGTGGTTCTTGTGCGGTATTAAAACGAGAAGCGCTGGATAATATTGGTGGTTTTGCATTTGAAACTGTAACCGAAGATGCTCACACAGCACTGCGCATGCAACGCGCAGGCTATAAAACAGCTTATATCAACATTCCACAAGCCGCAGGACTCGCTACGGATAGTTTATCGGCGCATATTGGGCAACGAATTCGTTGGGCACGCGGTATGGCGCAAATTTTCAGACTTGATAACCCTTTAATGGGCAAAGGGTTAAGTATTCCTCAACGCTTGTGCTATATAAACGCAATGTTACATTTTTTATCGGGAATACCTCGTATTGTATTTTTAACAGCCCCTTTAGCACTGATCTACTTTAATGCCTATATTATTTATGCGCCTTTTTTAGCTATTTTTATTTATGTAGTACCTACGCTTATTCAAATTAAAGCGACTAATTCACGTATTCAAGGTAAATACAGGTACTCATTTTGGGGCGAAGTGTATGAGTCGGTGTTGGCTTGGTACATATTGAAACCAACCACTGTTGCCTTATTTAATCCTAATAAAGGTAAGTTTAATGTAACAGAAAAAGGTGGGCTAAATGATGAAGAGCATTACGACTGGGGAATTTCGAAACCCTATCTCATACTATTAGCAATTAACCTTCTGGGCATCGTGTTTGGGGTACTGCGTTTGATCTTTGGTGACCCTTCTCAAATAGGTGTGTTAGTGATTAGTATGGGCTGGGCGCTCTACAACATGATTATTCTAGGAGCCGCTGTTGCTGTTGCAGCAGAAGCGCGTCAAGTAAGGCACTCACACCGAATAAAAGCCAACTTTCCAGCGGGTATTCGCTTAGCGAATGGGCACACATTAAAAGTTAGAATCACTGATTACTCAGATAATGGTGTCGGTATTGAGACAGAGCATGCCCACCTATGTAGAGTAAACGATAAAATTGAGTTGTTAATGAGTCGAGGAGACAAACAATTTTCGTTTACAACTCATGTGTGTAATACCCGTAATAAACAGATAGGTCTGACACTTAAAGATTTGTCGCTCGAAAAACAACGTGCATTTATACAGTGTACTTTTTCTAGAGCAGATGCTTGGCTTGATTGGCAAAATAACTTTAGGCATGATCGCCCGTCATACAGCTTCAAAGAAGTACAAAAGACTAGTTTAAGAGGCTTTAGTAATTTACTATTTCATGCGCCTAGGCCATTACAACCGACTATTAAACTGTTAACTCGTTTAGTTATGTATATAAACTCATTCATTCCAAAAAAACCTATAGTGCAAAATAATTATGATTAATAAGCTACTTAGTACACTCGTTATATTTTTACTCATGAACATTGCTTGGCAAGCTAATGCTATTGAGCCCATGAGTGATAAGACCATATTCAACAATGGCTACCCTGAGAGTGCTCAAGTTACTAGCTTACGTCTTGATTTTGAAGCTCTCGGTTTTAATAATTATAAGCTAGACGCTATAAATAACGATTCAAATGTCGACTTCACTAATCGCATTGATAAGTTGAGTAAAAATTTGATGTTGAATTTCTCATACACAAACTCCCCTTCATTAATTGCCAACGTATCGCATTTAAAAGTGTATTTTAATGAAAATTTGGTGACAGTTTTACCTATAAATGAACCTTCAAATATTATTAAAAATACCGCTGAACATAATATAGCGCTCAACGCAAAATACATTCAAGACTTCAATCAAATTCGCTTTGAGCTTGTTGGTTATTATAGTACGTCATGTCAAGACTATTTTAGCCGTGCTATTTGGGTAGAAATAAACAAATCAAGTAATATAACTCTCGACCAAACTTCACTGGCTATTGATAGTAAAATTGAGTATTTACCTGAACCATTTTTTGATAGCAAAGATTACAGTAAACTAACTCTTCCGTTTATTTTTTCCGGCACACCAAATAAAGAAGCAATAGAAGCCGCTGCAACACTTTCGAGCTGGTTTGGTGCTCAAGCTGATTGGCGTGGCGCTAACTTCCCTGTTGTACTTAATCAATCACCTAATCAACACAGTGTTGTATTTATTACAAACGCATCTAAACCTGCTTTTTTAGCCGACTACCCTGATGTAGAAAAACCAACAATCGAGATTATTTCCAATCCAATACACCGTTATAAAAAAATACTCCTTATATTAGGACGTGATGAAAAAGATTTAAAAACCGCAGTAAACGGTTTAGTGTTTGGCCATAAAGTAATGACTGGCCGAAGTGTAAGTATTGAAGGCATGAATAAGATTCCACTTCGCAAAGCTTACGATGCACCTCGATGGCTGAGAAGCGATCGCCCTGTACATTTTGATGAGTTAATTGACTACCCAACTCAGTTACAAACTACAGGGCTCAATAGCGGTCCTGTTAAGTTGAATATTCGCTTTGCGCCTGATTTATTTACGTGGCGTGAAAAAGGGATCCCGATAACGTTGCAATATCGTAATACGCCAGAAGATGACACACTAAGTTCTAGGCTGAATATGCTGATAAACCAAGAGTTTATTAGTGGCTTTTTATTAGAAAAAAATGACTCTACTGTAAGTACAACAAAAACACTGTTACCGTTAATTGCTAATACAGATTCAACTCAAAGTACTGAAAACTTTTCGCTTAATGGTATTAGCTTGGCTAAACGTAATGAGCTTAATTTTGATTTTCGATTTGACGTACTAAAAAATGCAACATGTACTGGAGCTCCTCTTGGCGGCGAATATGGTGTTATAGACGGTAACTCTCATATTGATGTAAGTAATTTTAATCACTATATCGCACTACCAGATTTAAATGTATTTGCTAATAGTGGATTCCCGTTTACAAAATACGCCGATTTACAACAAACATTAGTTATTTTGAATGAAAACCCAACACCTAAAGCACTTTCAATGCTCTTTAATTTAACCGGTCATTTTGGCGCTATAACAGGCTACCCTGGTCACCGTTTAACAGTAAAATATTTAAGTGATGATATAAACTACAACGATAAAGACATACTGTTTATAACCAAACCAAGTACGCGCAGTGACAAGCTAAAAGAAGATGAACCAAAAAACATTTTGCTTAACAACAATCAACGTGCAATTAAACTCGCTATTTATAACGGTGCTTATGACGATAATAAAGCTGAAAAAATACAAATAAACGTAAAGAGTAGCGGCAATATGGCGGTGATTACAGGCTATCAGTCCCCCTTTAGCTCGCAACGTTCTATAGTATCGTTAACGGCAACAACAAATGAAGCGTTTGGCCTATTAGATAACGCACTGATGAACTCGCAAAGTCGAGAACAAATTAAGGGCAGTGCAACAATAATTACAACACAAGGGATCGAAACAATTAAAACAGATAAACAGTATTTTGTTGGTCAGATCCCTGTTCATACCTTAATTTGGTTTCACTTATCAGATCACCCATTTATATTAGCGTTATTATCTATTTTAACGCTACTGATGATCTCATTTATTCTATGGCGATTATTACAAGCACTTACATACAAGCGTTTAGCTGAAGGAGATAAATAATGAAGTCACTTATAAAGGTAATCTGCATTGCTGTGGCATTATTTGCTTTTAATACGAAAGCACAGATAGAACAGTGTCAACCGTGGCAAGCATGGCAAGTATTTAAAAGCCACTTTATAAGCCCAGATGGTCGTGTTATTGATTTAGGTAGTAAGCAGAGTATTACAACATCTGAAGGTCAGTCTTACGCGTTATTTTTTGCTGTAATAGCAAACGATAAAGCAATGTTTGATTTAGTACTTGATTGGACCGAAAATCATTTATCCGAAGGTGATTTAAGTACGCGTTTACCAGCATGGCAATGGGGTATAAATGAAAAAAATGCAGGAGCAATTTTAGATTCAAACCCTGCCTCTGACTCTGATTTATGGATAGCTTATAGCTTATCACAAGCTGCTATTCTCTGGGATGACCGTCGTTATAGTATATTAGCGGCCGTGCTAGCTCAGCGTATAATACGAGAAGAAACAGCCTATATTTCCGGTCTTGGTTTGTCATTACTACCGGCCCCAGCTGGCTTTGACTTTAAAGACGAACAATATAAATTAAACCCTAGTTACTCACCTTTATTTATATATCAACAATTTAAAAAACTATATCCTCATTCTCCTTGGGAACAACTACATGAAAGCTCAGCAAAGTTAATTCTAGATACGGCCAAACAAGGTGTTAGCCCTGACTGGGTAATGTACGACACTAATAATGGTTTTTATTACGATAAAAAAACAAGTGACGTAGGAAGCTACAACGCTATTAGGGTTTATTTATGGGCCAGTATGATGGCAAACGATGCACCTTATAAAAAAGAATTGTTAGCACAATTTAATCCATTTTTAAAAACAATTAATGACCGTGGTTATGTGCCATTAAATACGTTTTCGAAATCAGGTAAATCAGAAAAAAGAGGCCCATTAGGCTTTAATGCAGCTTTACTACCTTTACTTGCAATACAAGACGATGATTCCTTAGCGATGACAATTCAGCAAAAATTAATGGTTGATAAGTCATTCACTCAAACTCGTTACTACGACAGTGTATTAAATTTATTTGGTACAAGTACTTTAAATAAACGTTTTGCAATTACAGCGGATGGAACATTACAACCTAAATGGAGTACTGAATGCAGCTAAAGGTTGCCCTACTCTGCGTATTAATACTGAGCCCAATGCTAAACGCAAAAACAGTAAATGATATTGATACGCGATCTGTTGAGTGGTTACTAAGCCAAATAAATATTGGTGAAGCACAAAAAAATAAAAGGCTTATTGAAGATAGCTTGAAAAAGCTGGTCGCGATTGCTCCAACCCGCATAGAAACACAGTGTGCTCAAGCGCATTACAACTTTGTTAACGGTGATTTAGATGGAGCAAATCAATTACTAAGCAAATTAAATAACGGACTTGTTAAGCAACCCCCTTGCATTGAAAAACTCAAAGTCATGTCTCGAATTGAAGGCAAAGATAAATCGGCTATTCAAGAAGCTAAATTACTAGCTCGCGCAGGTCGGTACGAACCTGCACGTCAAATTTATAATAAAATATTTAATAATGTATACCCAACACTCAATTATGAACTAGAACATTTAAGCTGGTACGCACAAGACAGCTCTCAATGGCAAAGTGTTAAAAATGGTTACGAAACATTATTGCAAAGTTACTCTAATATAGGCCAAGTTGAGATTGCTTACGCGAGGCATTTACTCAGACGTAACCCAAGTGACAAGCACGCTATTCGTATTCTAAGTAAATACGGCTCAACTTCTAGCTTTAGTAATGAAGTAGAAGAGATTTGGCTCGGTTCGCTAGCAAACATGCCAATTAGTGGTGCCACTGATAAAGAGTTTCAAACCTACTTTATGCTTTACCCGTTTAGTACTAAAGGTGAGTTACAGTATCAGGATTTCAAAAAAGATTTAACAGCACGTCAAACCTTAATTGCAGATCCAGCCTATCAGCTCTGGGTTAGAGGCGATAAACTCCTTGAAAAAAACAAATTAAAAGCGGCTGAACCGTTACTGTTAAAAGCGATAAGTGGGCGACCTCAAGACGGTGCAATAATGCGAAGTCTGGGTATTCTTTATTTACGCTTAGGTGACAATCAAAAATCCTATGAGTACTTTACACGAGCGCAACAGCACACCGCCGATTTTGCACAAAGAGAAACCTTAAAAGGATTAGCTAAAACAGCAAAGTTTTGGCTTTATATACGCCAAGCCAAAGATGCAATTAATAAGAATGAATTTAAAATAGCAAAGCTAAAATTAGACTTAGCTGATGCATTGGAGCAAAACCCTAATGCAGTTTTATATAACAGAGGCTTGTTACAATTTGCTCAAGGGCAATACTCTCAAGCAGCACGAACCTATCAAATTGTTTTAAAGAATGCCCCTCTCAATAACAGCGCCTTATTAGGTTTGCTTGAAATAGCTGAACTTGAACAAAGTGAACAAGCTTTAACGTCTTTTTATAGCCGTTTAACATTTGCTCAAAAGGAGCAAATTAAGCAATCCTATTCAATATCGCTTAGTAGCCAATATCGAGCAAAAGCAAATACCCTAGCGCAAGCAGGTGATTTAGAGCAGGCTGAAAAAGTGTTGCGTGAGGCAATAGATATTGCACCAGAGCAATCTTGGCTATATTACGACTTAGCTTTTATATACCAACAAAAAGGGCTTACTGATAAAGCTCGTACGTTGTTTAATAACGTATTGTGGCAGTTCCCTTTAAACCCTCAGCTGCGCTATAGCCACGCGCTTTTTCTACGATCTATTGATGACTACCAAGGCGCTATTGCAACCTTGCAATATATTCCCTTTAGAGCCAGAAATGCAGATATTGTTACGCTAGAACAACAGCTACAACTTAACGAATCTTTAACTCAAAGCGAGCGCCATCTTGATGCTAAAAATAAAGCAACGGCCATCTATCATTTAAGCGCCTTAGAAGCACAAAACTTAACTCCCGTAATGCAAGCCGAATTAGCACGTAATTGGTATCGAATTAATGAAAAGCTATACGCTGTTAAACTTATAAATAAAGCATTAACGGCACAACCTACACTTTCTGCTTATTGGCATATGCTTTATGGCGAATGGCTATTAGAACAAGGAAATGAGCAACAAACTAAACAATGGTTCACCAGTTATGCTCTTTCAGAAAATGCATCTAAAAATGATGTTAATCAATATGTACAGTTACAAAACAACTATATTAACCAGTATTACAGCGGCAGCGATTTAATTGCGAAACTAAATCAACTAGACCAAAAATATAAAAATAACGCAGCAATAACCACAGCATTAATTAACGCAAATTTAGCGCTTGAACAACGCCAAGCAGCGATTATCTTATATCAGCAAAAAGTACAAAATAAGCAAATTATTGAGCCACAAGCTTTACTAGCGATTGCTAAAGCGTACAGAGAGCAAGGTGATGATTTTCAAGCCAAAGAAGTAACACAACAAGCTATAACGCAAACTTCATCACAGGAAAGCTATTTACAACGTCAAATTATGGCATCTCTTAATGATTTTAACTACTCAGGTGACGCACTTGGTTTAGCTACAGAACTCATTACTAAATCGCCAAATGATACAGAGTTACGTTATTTGGGCGCCCAAGTGGCCAGCAATTTCAATGAAACAGAACAAGCTCAACTTTGGTACACACAAACACTCTCGCCTAACCGCACATTAACTGAAAAAGAGCTTTATAACTCGCTTTCGCTAATAAATGAAAGCGATGAGTGGTATATAAACGGCGCAAAGCGTGAGCTTATTAATGAACAAAACAAAAACCAAGCTTACATCGCTATTGGTGTTAACTTTAGTGGCCAGACAAGCACTGAAAGTGAAGCAACCCTTGGGGCTGGTTTAGTGCCTATTGAAGCCTATTTCCCACTTTGGCAAGGTCAAGGCTTTGTAAAAATAGACCCGACAACAATTAGTGCGCAAACAACACGTTTTGATGAGCAATTTGCGGGAAGCCGTTATGGCCAAGGTGCTTTATGTATATTTACGTGTTCTCTTGATGAAGTAAGCCCGAAAGAAAGCGGCGTAGATATTGGATTAGGCTGGCAGAATGAAAACTGGCGTTTAGATATAGGTACAACCCCTTTAGGGTTTTTAATTGAGGATATTGTCTGGGGCGTAAATTACGCCGATGATATTGGCGACTTTGGATACAGCCTTGAATTAGAGAAGCGTCCTGTTACCAGCTCAGTACTTTCTTATGCGGGTCTTGAAGATATAAACACCGGTAAAATATGGGGCGGCGTACGTTCTACAGGCCTTACTGCAAATATATCACACGATTTAGGTGGTAATTGGGGATTTTGGTCTAGTGCTGACTTTACCTCATATAAGGGCCAAAATGTAAAAGACAATCAGCGATATCGTATTATGGGTGGCAGTTATTATCGCGTAATTAGCAATCAAGAACGCGAATTCACTGTAGGAGCAAGCTTATTACATTGGGCATACCAATATAATTTAAGTGAAGAAACTTGGGGGCATGGTGGTTACTATAGTCCACAAAATTATGTTGGTTTATCAGTACCGCTTAGTTATGACGCACGTTGGGGCAATGATTTTGTTTATCGTTTGAAAACGGGCGTTTCATATTCACAAACTAAAACCCAAGCAATTGACTTTTTCCCTAACGATCCAGACTTACAAGCAGAAGCGTTTATTCGTCAGCTTGAAACAGGAGCAAATCCAGCGTTTGAGGGCGACACAAGTTCAAGTATCTCTTATAACCTAGAGGGCAGCTTTGAATATAGAATAACGCCACACTGGTTTTTTGGTGGTTACCTGGCAATAGATCGTTCAGACTTTTACGAGCCTAACTTTGGCCAATTGTATATGCGATACTACTTCAACCCTGTATATGGCACTCTTGAATTTCCTGGCACTCCAATTGTACCTTATGCCGAGTTCTAACTCGGCATAAGGTGATACACCGCGCAATACTTCCCCTAGCACTAAGGTATATGTATACTTGTGCCCAATTGTAACTAGGATAAGGGTGTGCCTCTTACCTTGTGGTGTTATTACCCTATAGCAAATCATTATCTTAGCTACAAATACTATACTGATGGTCGAGCATTCTAGTAAATACAAATACTAAAATAGCTAAAGCAAAAAATTATAAGGCCATTACAACAATTCTTAAAGTTAGGAAGTAAATATGAGTTCAGCTCCAGATAGTGGCTGGTTTGGCCACCCTAAAGGACTTTCGACATTGTTCTTCACTGAAATGTGGGAACGAATGAGTTATTACGGTATGCGAGCTATGCTCGTATTGTTTATGACGGCAAGCTTACAACAAGAAGGCCTTGGCTTTACCGTTGCATCAGCTGCTGCAATATATGGTTTATACACAGGCGCAGTATACTTTTTAGGTTTACCTGGCGGTTGGCTAGCCGATAGACTATTCGGTGGTCAAAAAGCGGTTTGGTATGGCGGTATTATTATTATGTGTGGCCATATTATTTTGGCAGTTCCACATGATTATTCATTTTTTATTGGCTTAATATTTGTAGCGACGGGTACTGGTTTATTAAAACCAAATATCAGCGCAATGGTTGGCCAGTTATACAGTGATGCCGACGAACGTCGTGATGGTGGTTACGCTATTTACTACATGGGTATTAACCTAGGTTCTTTGATTGGTTACTACGTTTGTGGTTACTTTATGGAAAACGTAGGCTGGCACTGGGCGTTTGGCGCAGCAGCTGTTGGTATGGCTATTGGTTTAGTGCAATATAAGCGCTCACTTAATAACTTGCCAGAGCATAGCGTTTTACCCGCCAACCCATTAGGCCCTAAAGGTACTTCCCGCGCATGGGGTGGTATTGCTGCGTTTGTAATTATAGCTGCAGCAGTGACTACAGCTGCAATGACCGGCGCAATTGTAATCAATCCAACAGTGGTTGCAGGATACGTAGCTGTTGTATTCACTATTATCTTTTTTGTTTATTTTGGTGTTATTTACTTTACAGGTAAATTAACTGATGCTGAAAAACAAAGAATGTGGGCGCTATTTTTAGTATGTATTGCATCAGCATGTTTTTGGTCTGGTTTTGAACAAGCAGGTTCATCATTAAACTTATTTGCACGCGATTATACTGACCGCCTTATTGGTACTTTTGAAATCCCTACAACGTGGTTTCAATCGTTAAACTCGCTGTTTATTATTGCCCTATCACCATTTTTTGCAGCGCTTTGGATTAATTTATCTAAAAGTCTAGTATCACCTAGCTACAGCGTTAAGTGTGCGCTTGGTTTAATTATCATGGCGTCAGGCTTTTTAGTTATGTTTATGGCGGCTCATTACGCTGCTGAAGGCTTAAAAGTAGCGCCTTACTGGCTTGTTACTACCTATTTTTTACATACAGTAGGTGAGCTTTGTTTAAGCCCTGTAGCATTAAGTGCGGTAAGTAAACTATCGCCTAAACGTTACACTGGTCAAATGATGGGTGTATTTGTATTAACTTACTCAATCGGTAACATCATCGCAGGTTTACTTGCTGGTAATTTCGATCCGAATAATGTCCAAGAAATCCCTAACCTATACCTACAAATTGCATTATTTAGCATTGGTGTTGGTGTTGTTTTAGTACTCATGACATTTAAAGCTAAAGTATGGGAAAAACAAGGGTTAGAAGAAAAAGCTTCTTAATTGTTTTTTAAATAATATAGCTAAAAACCAATCCCTCATAACCGCTATGAGGGATTTTTTTATTCAACTTTGCCGCACCACTGTTAACTGATATTATAGCCTGATTGATTAGAGAATAGACTCAGGGAACAGCTGTATATGCAATCGTTAACGATATTACATGCCACAATTTTAGCATTTTTAATTATGCTTTTATCAGCTTGTGGCGGCTCCAGTGACGAGGTTACACTCAATCCAAACAACCCAGTTGAACCAGAGCCAAGTACACTCACATTATCAAGCTCGACTGGTTTAGACACGACATTAGATGAAGGTAATTTTATACTAACCGCTCCTGCTGGTGCGACTTCTAGTAATACAGAGCTTACTTACGAGAAAACACTATTAGATGAAGCAAATGAGCAACAAAATATAGTTTCAGATTTACATAGTCTTACACCAAACTCGCTGACTTTAATTACCCCCATCACTATTACAATAAAAATCCCTGTGGACTATGCATTAGGCGGGCAACTCTTTATAGCAAAACTATCAACCAATACATGGGACATAATCGAAAACTCAACCGTGTTAGATGGCTTCGTTAGCGCGCAAGTGAACACATTAGGCACCTACGCAATACAAATGCAGCGTAATGAAACTTTTGCCAATATAGGCCCAACTTGTGATGCGAATGCCACTAAACAATCAGTGAGGTTTGTGCATGTTGCCGATTTACATGCTCGCTTTGGCTACCAAGAGCAATATTTCAGCCGTATTAAAGCCTACTACAACCAAGTAGCAAGCCAAACTCCTCATACCTTATTTACAAATGGTGGTGACGACTATGAAAAAGGCACCGTCGCAGAGCAACTATCACAAGGTACTGCAACAGAAGAAGCAATTAAAGCGATGCAATTTGATGTTCGTGTTGTTGGAAACCATGATTACGCATGGGGCCCAGAAAAACTATTAAGTTATTCACAAGACGAGAATGCCATCGTACTGGCGAGTAATACACGGTATGAAGGTGAGCAACTACAAGATTTTGCAGGCGTTGGATTTGCAAAAGTACAAGTAGGGTGTGTCACTTTAGGTTTGTTTGGTATGACTTCTGTGCCATGGAATGAACTTGATGAACCAATTGAAGATGAACCAATCCCTGATTTCATAAAACAATTTAAAATGAGCTGGCAATGGCAACAAGTGGCGCAAAGCATTGTTAGTCAATATCGTGACGACGTAGATTATATGATCATGCTGAGCCATTTAGGTGTCGGTCTTGATACTGATATGGCAACTAACGTCGCAGGCATTGATTTAGTGCTTGGCGGCCACACGCATGGTGGTGAAAGTTTCGAGACACTAGACAACGGCGCGATTGTTATTCAGCCAGATTTTTATGCTAAAGGGATTACTGATTTAACGCTTGATTTTGATTTAGCGGATAAATCATCTCCGGTTGTTGATTACAAAACAATTGAAACCGACTCTATTAATGAACGAGATGAAACGACTAAACAAGCTATTGATGAAATTATGGGTCGTTATGCTCCTGACGCTGAAACAGAAATAACTATTTCAGAAAATTATCCAACTACTTTACAATTAGCTGAAATAACTGCCTTAGCCGCAAAACATTCAAGCACAATTAGCGCAGCATTACTTAACCCTGAACTAGTACAAAAGCGCTGGACACCCGGCACACTGACTCAAGAAGACTTCCATAAAGCTTTTTATGTAGAAAGGCAGCCATCAAATACGCCTGGGTTTAATTCTATCTATAAAGTAACAGTATCGGGAAGAGACTTAGCAGCGATGTTTGCCAGTCAACCTGATTGGTTTTTACTTAAACCTGAAGATATACAACCCACAAATAATTACGAAGTTGCGCTATTTAAAGGCGCGGCTTTAAATCCTGATTTATTTTTTAATAGTGTGACATTCTCAAACATAGAGCCAATAGCCGAAGCTTGGTGGCTACTTGATAAATATGCTCGATTTAGAACAAGCCAATGCCTACATTTGGATACCGACACTGAGCTTTACTCGTGCAGTAACGTAGCAAATGTAACTATATGGAATTTTGAGGATGCTAACAATCCGTTAGCGGCTGATTTTGGGCCTTCAGTACTTAACTATTTCGATCCAAATGAAACCAATTGGGGCACTGATGAAACCCAATATAACACCACCACTCAGTTAAATATTGATGATTTAACTGACGGCCCTTCGGGTGTAATGGCATTTTCGCGCCACTCCCCGACAGAAGGCTTATTAATTGAATTAAACACCCCTGCAAATGGTGATTTTGCAAACGAAGGAATGGTATCTGACTACACACTTGTTATGGATTTATATTGGCCTTCAGAAGGCAAAGATATTTATCGTGCAATAATGCAAGCAGAAACAAACAGTTATCTGGATGACGATGCTGACATATTTATAGACCCAAGTGGTGGTTATGGTAAATCAACAAGCGACAGTGGCTACTTTGGTAATACTCAGGCAGAAGCATGGCACCGTGTCGCATTTGTTTTCTACACAGCACCTACAAATGGGGTATTTGAAGTATACATTGATGGTGAATTAGCTGGCGTTAAAGAAGACGGCGAAATTGACCGCCAATGGGCACTCAATAAAACGGTGCTTTTATTTACCGATAATAATTTTGAAACCGTAGCGGGTTACTTGAATGCATTGCTTTATGCTGGCCGTGCTATGACCCAAGATGAAATTAAGCGTATGGGCGCTGCACAACAAAAATTAACATTTGAGCAATCTACACGTACTTTAAACCAAACAATTGAACGTCACTACAAAGCAGCTCCAGCAATAAAAACTAACCCATGGCTAGAGCAGCGAAACAAGTTTTTTGGCAACGCCTCTCAAAGTGTAAACAATTAAGTACGAAAAAGCTTTTACTTATTAATTATAAAAGGGGGTTTAACGCAGGTTAAACCTCCTTTTTAGTATTTAAATACAATAACTTAAAAACAAGCACTCCCACTTGAATTTATACCATATAACTTCATTTTACTTAACTGTATTACAAACACGTAACTTTATAATAACCGTCCTATAAAATTTACACATGCACTAGACACTAAATAGCGCCCTCCTCTTCCCCAAATTAAAAATCTGGTTGATTATCTACTGCAATATGACAACAACACATAATCGCAGTGCTTAATTGCGGGAGTAATAATAATGAGTGAAGTAAATAACTATTTAGGTTTAGTCGGTATTGAATTTACCGAGTACGCAACACCTGATGCTGATTATATGGATAAAGTATTTACTGATTTTGGCTTCTCTAAGCTTAAAAAATTCAAAGGTAAAGACATTGTTTATTACAACCAAAACGATATTCACTTTTTACTGAATAACGAGCGTGAAGGTTTTTCTGCAGAATTTGCTAAAAGCCATGGTCCTGCTATTTGTTCAATGGGTTGGCGTGTTGAGAATGCGCAAAAAGCATTTGAAACAGCAGTAGAGCGTGGTGCAAAACCAGCGACCGACTCAACGCATAAAAATATGCCTTATCCTGCAATCTATGGTATTGGCGACAGCCTAATTTACTTTATTGAACAATTTGGCGACAAAGGCACTATTTACGAAAGTGATTTTGAAGACTTAGAAACGCAAAATGTTGTAGAAGATAAAGGCTTTATCCGAATCGATCATTTAACCAATAACGTTTATAAAGGCACCATGGAAAAATGGGCTAACTTTTATAAAGACGTATTTGGTTTTACTGAAGTACGCTACTTTGACATTAAAGGTCAAAAAACAGCGCTTATTTCGTATGCACTTAAGTCCCCTTGCGGCACCTTCTCTATTCCAATAAACGAAGGTAAAGGTAACGATAACAACCAAATTGATGAATACCTTGGTGAGTACAACGGCCCAGGCGTTCAACATTTAGCGTTTTTAACAGATGACTTAGTAAGCTCTCTTGATAAGCTTGATAAATCAACAATTGCCACTTTAGATATTATCCCAGAGTACTACGATACTATTTTTGACCGTGTACCTTGGGTTGCTGAAGATAAAGAAAAAATTCGTGAGCATCAGATACTCGTAGATAGCCAAAGTGAAAATTGTTATTTATTACAAATTTTCTCTAAAAACTTATTTGGTCCAATCTTTATAGAAATGATCCAACGCGTTGATGATGGTGGCTTTGGTGAAGGTAACTTCCAAGCATTATTTGAATCAATCGAACGTGACCAAGAGCGTCGCGGCGTTTTATAAAATATTTGAGTAAATTAAAAGCAGCGAACTTCGCTGCTTTTTGTCGTTTTAATATTTAAAAAGTATGGCGCCAAGTACAAGTATGATTAAATAAACTATACCTTGTCGCCATACAGTAAAATCCAAAGGAAATGTAATGAGCCTAATTAACGAAACCCACGATATTAATTTAACCAGCTGGGTAGAATCAGCTAATGTTGATAATTGCGACTTCCCGATTCAAAACTTACCGTTTGCAGAATTTCGTCGTAAAGGGTCTGATGAGGCCTTTCGTGGTGGTGTTGCAATTGGTGACCAAGTAATCGATTTAGCAAAACTAAATAAATTAAACGTTTTAACAGGTGACGCTAAAACAGCCGCAGATGCAGCAAGTGAAGCAACCTTAAATACATTTATGGGTTTAGGGTTGCAGTATTGGTCAGCTCTTCGTTTAGCGCTTTCAAAAGCACTAAGAGCAGGCTCTGAGCACCAACAAGCGCTTAGCGATACATTGGTTGCACAGTCTGATATAGAGTTTTCTTTGCCTTGTCGTATCGGTGATTACACCGACTTTTACACTTCTATTTATCATGCTACTGCTGTGGGTAGTTTATTTCGCCCTGATAACCCATTACTACCTAACTATAAATGGGTACCTATTGGTTATCATGGTCGCTCTTCATCTATTGACGTATCGGGTCAAACATTTCATCGCCCTAAAGGCCAAACTAAAGCTCCTGATGCAGAAGTGCCATCATTCGGTCCTTGTAAACGCCTTGATTACGAACTAGAGCTGGGTATTTACTTAGGTAAAGGCAATGCACTGGGCGATGCAATCGCTATCGAAAATGCTGAAAACCATGTATTTGGCTTTTGTGTATTTAACGATTGGTCAGCACGTGACTTGCAAGCGTGGGAATACCAACCGCTTGGTCCATTTTTAGCTAAGAACTTTGCCTCAACGGTATCGCCTTGGATTGTAACAACCGAAGCATTAGCACCTTATAGAACAAGCTGGACACGTGATGAAAACGATCCACAGCCTATGGACTATTTAGAATCAAAAGCGAATCGCGACCAAGGTGCTTTTGATATTCAAATGGATGTTAAAATTCAAACGCAAAAAATGCGTAGCGAAGGCCATAACCCAACGCGCGTATCAACATCTAGCTTTAAGCACTCTTACTGGACTGTGGCACAAATGGTTACTCATCACACAGTAAATGGCTGTAACTTTATGCCAGGTGACATGCTAGGTTCGGGCACTCAGTCAGGTCCAACGCACGAAGAAGCAGGTTCATTACTTGAGCTTTCTCGTGGTGGCAAAGAAAAAATTACGCTAAGTAATGGCGAACAACGCAGCTTTTTAGAAGATGGCGATAACGTTATTATGCGTGGCTGGTGTGAAAAAGAAGGCTATGCACGTATAGGTTTTGGCTCTGTAGAGAGTACAGTTCTGCCTACAAAATAATACGAGTATTAAATAAAAGGGCTGCTTACTAAAAGCAGCCCTTTTTTATTAATTTTTGAACAGTTACAATTTTTCTCTGGCTTTTTTAACTCAAATTGCTATCTTAATTCGGTTAATAGCCAATGTTTATATGCCATGTCAGTATTTATAAAGTCTTTTTATCAAAAAACATTTCCAGCCCGTCAGTTACTTATTCGCCAAAATGGTGAAGTTAAGCATGTTGTTTTGGCGTCTTGGGTTCAGCTTACTGTTGCAGTACTTGTTTTTGCTACTTTAGCTTGGATCAGTATTTCTACATTACGTGTTTATTCACAAACGAACAAAATTTCCAACATCCAGCAAAACCAATTGAATAAACAACTACTTTGGCAGAAAAAAGTCAGCGAACAAAATGCACTTTATACAAATCAGTTAGAACAGCTGGCTATTCTTGAACAAAAACAGGCTTTATTGCAAAGCATGATAGAGTCATTACCAGCCTCGATTAGCAAAGATTCAATACAGCTTGATAGTAATCTCGAGTCACCAATTAGTGAACGAAAAGAAGAATTTCATGCTCCACTACTTGATGAAGAGCCAAACAATAAGCAAGTGAACTTAGTTACCCCGCTTACTTTTTCAGCAAGATACCAACATTTAGCACAAGCTTATCAAAAAAACTTTGCATTACTTGATAGCCAAATAAATAAACGACACGACGATATTTTAGCAATGCTTAAAGGCGCAGGGCTTGAATCGGCACTTAAACAACATTTGGCACTAAGCGAACAAAAAACAGCACAAGGTGGCCCACTTGATGTTTTTGATGAAACAAAAATTCCGACCCAATTTTTACTTATTGCCGATAAACTACTCTTATTAAATAACCTTGAAAGCTTTTTAACAGAGCTTCCGAATTCTTTACCTTTGCCTGCTGCAAAATATTACATTTCAAGTAGTTTTGGTCTTCGTAAAGATCCGATGAATAATCGTCGAGCCTTTCATAAAGGAGTCGATTTAGCTGGTTGGCATAAAACCGAAATTTTTGCCCCTGCTGACGCTATAGTTCTCAGAGCCGGCCGCAACGGTGGTTACGGTAACTTTATTGAGCTTGAACATAAAAATGGCCTTGTGACTCGTTTTGGCCACTTAAATAAGATTAAAGTGAAGAAAGGTCAACTAATTACTAAAAATGATGTAATAGGTTTAATGGGGAGCACCGGTAGAAGTACCAGTACTCACTTGCATTATGAAGTATTACTTGATGGCAAACATGTTAATCCTCTAAAAATAACAAAGGCGCTTTCTCATGTTCGGTAGAAAGAAACAAAAACCAGGAAGCTCTAGTTTAAAAAGAGTAAATAACACTCCCTCTATTATTTCACAAGATGTTCGTCTCACAGGCACCTTAGTTAGCCAAGGTGAAGTACAATTAGATGGTCGTATTGATGGTGATATTAAAGTAAAACATTTAGTTATTGGCTCAACAGGTATTATTGAAGGCATGGTTGAAGCACAAAATGTAATTGTAAAAGGCAAAGTTATTGGCTCAATAAACGCCAGTGAAGTAAATGTTAAAAGCGGCGCACATGTTCATGGCGATGTATTCCACGATACCTTAAGCATAGATGCCGGTGCGATTATTGAAGGTAGTTTAAAGCAACGTTTTGAAAAAGATGCAATTGAGCTTATTAGTGAAGAATTAAAACCAGTCAGTGAAGTTAAAATGTTGTTAGAGGAAGACGACAGCGGCTTGTCGTTTGTAAATAAACAAGCCACAGATAAAAACTAAATCAACTCAGTTGACTGTCCATTATTTTTTTTCAGTGATATACATAGTAATATCAGCGGTGAATACGAGTTCATCGCGGGTATTATAAAGTTTAACCGGTACTACTAGGTCCTCTTTATCAGTCCACTTATGTGGTAAATCAATTTCAGCGACAGCTCGTACATCTGTGTCTACTTTAGCTAAATACTGCACTGTCATTCCTTTTGGGATCCAACGATGCGTTTTAACTGGCACTGTTGCATCAACCATTACACCTGCACACAGTTCAGCTAAATTACACTGCGCAATAGCATGAATAGTTCCAATATGATTATGAACGCTGCGACGATTTTTAACCACCGCACTACAATGGCCCTCTCTCAAATCGAGTACGTAAGGTTTCATCGAACCAAAATATGGCGCTTTAAAGCAAACAGCTTTAGTAAAAAGCCAATTCCCAAAAGGTAGGCGCTTAAATTTATGCCATATTTGTACAAGTGCAGATTTATTACTCATTATTATTTTCCATCAACAGTTACTTTTTTAAAATTAACACATCAGACCAGTTTTAAAAAGTGCATTTATGCTGGCTTTTTAGCTTAATCCAATCAAAAAGTAAGAATGACAGCCTATGCAGGGGTCATAAGCCCTTTCTTTTTTATGAGTGCCCACCTAAAATACTCGACAAAAGGAGACTCAATGCAAACACAGCCCGCTAAACCTAATATGACCTTGTTACTTATCTTAGCGTTACTCGTTATATTTTGCCCTATGGCAATCGATATTTACCTACCTGCTTTTCCAACTATTGCAGAACAATTTGCAGTTACTGAACAACAAGTACAGCAAACCGTTGCTATTTTTATGCTAACAGTAGGTCTAGGCCAATTAATTGCGGGCCCTTTGGCTGATAGATTTGGCCGAAAACCAGTGGCAGTAGTGGGTATTAGTTTGTATGCAAGCTCTGCATTACTCGCATACTACTCGCCTTCTTTTGAGATATTGCTGATAGCACGTGCTTTTCAGGGAATTGGAGCCTGTGCCACGTTTGTTGTCGCATTTGCGATAGTGCGTGATAAATATGGTAGTGAACGAAGCGGTCAGATGATCACCTACCTTAACGGGATTGTGTGTTTCATTCCGGCAATGGCACCTATTTTAGGGGCTTGGCTTACCGTACAGTTTGGCTGGCGTATGAACTTTATGTTTTTAACCGCGTTTGCCATTTTGGGCCTTATTGTTACGCTATTCTTTTTTAGAGAAACTCGCCCTGCTGATAGTCATTATCAAGGGCATATTTTAGATTTACGTCGCTTTACACCGATTATTAAAACACCGGTATTTTTGTTTAATAGCCTAATTTGTATGGTCTCAATGTCGGCCATATTAGTGTATGTAACGCTCGCTCCAGGCTGGCTTATTACACATTTAGGCGGCACCGTAGCCGACTTTACTTTTTGGTTTACGTTAAATGCCGTAATAAGTATTGTCGCAAGTTTTATTTTACCAACCTACATTAAACGAAATAGCCAACGTGCTTTGCGTGTCGGTGTGAGTGTACTGGTTTTTTCAGGCATTTTAATGTTAGCCCTTAGCGGTATAGAAACAGCATTTGCGCTTATGTTACCTATCTTAATTGCTGCATTAGGGTTTGCTTTAAGTTTAGGCTCTGCAGCAGGAATGTCTCTGTCTAGCTTTCCTAAACAAGCAGGCACAGCCTCTGCATTACTCGGTGCTATGCAAATGAGTGGCGCTAGCATATTGGTAGTATTGACCCAGTATTTAGGGCTAAGCACACCATGGCTAATTGCTTTTCACTTATTATTACTAGCTCCGCTTTGGTTTATTTTAATGAGCAAAAAAGCCCATACTTTACACCCAGCTAAAAGTACTCAATGATCAATCCTGACTTTCTAATCTCATTTTTATTAGCCAGCTTTTTAATGGCAGTAGCGCCAGGGCCATCAAATGCATTTTTGATGGCGCAAACATTTGCTAATGGTCGAGGCGCTGGTATGCAAAGTGCATTTGGTTTTGCATTAGGTGGAGTTATTCATACGCTATTTGCTGTTGTAGGCCTAAGCGCAGTACTAAAAGCCTCTCCTAGTGCTTATGCCGCAGTGCAATACGCAGGCGCAGCATACTTATGCTATTTAGGGTTTATGATGATTAAAGGCACGCTAAAGCAGCCAGAGCAGACACCTGAGGGCAAGCAAACCGATAAACCGCATATAAGTACCAGTAAAAAAAGTAATGTCATGTTTCAGGCGATGATGACTGAAGTACTAAACCCTAAAGTAGCATTATTCTTTATTGCATTTATTCCGCAATTTGTAGATCCAACGCTTTCATCGGCTACTTTTCAGCTCGCTTTTTTTGGCTTACTTTACCCTCTTTTTGCTTTTCCAATTGACTGCACGTATATTTATTTTGGCGACAAAATTGCACAGTTTTTTAGACGTAACCCAAATAGCCAACTTTGGATTGATAGGATCACTGGCATTGTATTTATTGCCCTTGCTATCAATCTATTATTTTAACTAACCTGCACTTTGGTTAAGAGGTTCATTCTTCCGAGTTTAGGTTCATCAATAAAAAGAATTAGCATGGAACAAAAAACACAATCTCTTCCCGCACAAAAAAATATTGCTTTAGTTGCGCACGATGGTAAAAAAGCAGCATTAAAATTATGGTGTGAAAAACACAAAGAAATACTAAGTAAGCACACTTTATATGGCACAGGTACTACGGGGCATTTAATTCAAAAAACGACGGGGCTTGATGTAGTTCAGCTTTTAAGTGGTCCTATGGGCGGCGATCAACAACTTGGCGCTAAAATAGCAGAACATGAGATACATGTTTTAATATTTTTTTGGGACCCATTAGCATCACAGCCTCATGACCCTGATGTTAAAGCACTACTGCGTTTAGCAGCTGTTTGGAATATTCCGGTGGCGTGTAATGAAGTGAGTGCAGATATGTTATTAAGCTCACCGCTTATGGACGTAGAGCTTGAACGTACATTGCCAGATTACGAAAAATACCTCGCAACCCGACAAATAGATCTTTAAACCTCAATTGTAATCTAGGTTATTTATAAAGCATGCTGGCCCATTTAGTCAGGCCAGCGGTTACACTACCAAAGTGATCCCCGTTAACCATTTTTATATCGCCTAAGTGCTCACTTAAAGCCGCTTTAATCAATGGTGATTGTGCACTACCGCCTGTTAAGTAAATAATGTCTGGCGTGGTCGCAGCGTCGCTGATTGCTTGTTTTGCTAAAGTAACTATTTGGCTAATACTACTCTCAACGGCAACAGCTAAATCGCTTACAGATACATTTTTATTCAGTCCACTATCTAAAAAGCTTAAATCACAATCAAACGCACTAGCTGATGAAAGTGCTATTTTAGCCGCTTCACCTTGTTGCACTAATTGATGGCCTTGCTTGTTTTGCTGTAAATGTATTAAACGCTTATAAAGCTCAGGTGCACTTACATCACGTAATTGTGCATTTAGCTCTCGGGTATGACTTTCACTATAAAATTGGCTTTGTAAGTTTACATCGTTAATTTTACACGCTTGCCAAAACGCTTGATTAGGCAAAGGCAAACCCGATTTAAACGTACTGCCTAAACCCAATAACGGCATTAAACCATGAAAGCTCAAAGCAATATCTAAATCATTTCCGCCAACACGTTTACCACTGTGAGATAAAAAATCGCTATCGCGCTGGCTATTTCCTCTAAAGCTTGGGCCCATTTGTACAAATGAGCAGTCACTTGTACCACCACCAATATCAATAACGAGTACTTTTTGATCCTGAGTTAAATCACTCTCGTAATCGATACCCGCAGCAAGTGGCTCATATAAAAACTCTACGTCTTTAAAACCAGCACGTTTAGCAGCACGCTCTAAAATACCGACCGCTTGTTGATTTGATTGATCGCCACCCACAGCTTGAAAGTTTACTGGGCGACCAATCACTGTTTGTGTAAGTGTTTTACCTAAAGAGCGCTCAGCGCGTTGCTTAATTTTTAAGATCATCGCGGTTGCGATATCTTCAAAAAAGTTAATTTGACCTTGCTTTAAACCTGTTGCACCAAAAAATGATTTAGGGGACTTAACAAAATAGCCTTCTTCAGGAAACTGCACGTACTCGCTAATCGCTTCACGACCAATAAATAGGGTTTCATCTGAAGGTTGTAAATCAAGGTCTGACTTAATACGAGGTAAGGTATTTAATAATGCTTGGCGCTGCGTTAAAAAGTCATGCTCATGGGCTGTGCCATGTAAATGCTTAGCAACAAAATCAACAACCAACGCACTGTGATGAGTGTAAAGTGTAGACGGTAAGTAATGTTTTCCTTGCTCTAGCGGTACTAATTGAACATTACCCTCGCTCATTACACCCATAGCACAATTAGAACTACCGTAATCAAAACCTACAAACATACTTCACCACACATTACCAAAAAGGCCGCGCAATTTAGCACACTTTGTAAAATTTATAAATGTTATAAACTATCTCTGACCCGTAAAAAACTAGCAAAACGCGGTAACCCATTTTTTGTTAAGCCATGAAATCGGTACGTTACAGTACTACCAATCTCCGGTGGAATGGAGCGCTGTGCATCATTAAACCCAGTACCAATAGAAAATACCTGCCCCTGCGCTGTTTTTACCCTTAATGCCCCTAACATTCCTTGATATTTACCTTTGCCTGGTAAGTGGGCAATTACAACCGCTTCTGCATCTAAATAAGGTTTTAATTTTAGTAATGCATTACTTCTTCCATTGCTGTGCTTCGCGCTGGCCAAATGAAGCATTACGCCCTCGCCACCCTGCTTAGTTATGCTGTCAAAATACTCTGTAAGCTGCTCATTATTTGTAAAGCTATATTGACCTACAGCACTAATGTGCGGCGAGTTTAGGCTAGTAATAAGCTCATTATAGTTTTTATAGCGAGTGCTAAAAGGCAGATTTTTATCTGGCATATCAAATACTTTATAGGTAATAGTTTGCCAATCATGATTATTAGGTTTTTTAGTTCTGACTATGCCACTCAGCGCAGAAAAGTGCTCACGTTTAGTCCACAGCTCACCATCAAGCCATACATTTGGCAATGGCGCTGTAAACCAACTTGGCGCATTGATAATATTACCCTTACGAGTTAAAAACTCCGTGCCGGTCCAGATAGCTCTTACGCCATCATATTTTTCACTGACTAAATATTTACTTACATCATAATGCTTCGTTTCGTCATATACTTTAGCCAGTAAAACAGACGGCTGTGCTGCACTTATGCATTGCGTAAAAAGTACAATAACAATTAAAAGCAGGTGTTTAATAGTAAACATTGGCGCATCCAAGCATGTAAAAGTTGGCTTAAACTATAGTTGAGATTGCGCCCATTGCCAAAACTCATCTAAGTTGCTCATTTGATAGGTAGCTTGGCTAAAATCGTGATCTTTAGTATGGCTATTGGCAATGGCTACCACACGTAACAAAGCATTGTTGGCCGCCGTAACGCCGGTAAATGTATCCTCAACAGCAATTGCATTGCTTGCCTGTATATTTATCTGCTCAAGTGCCAGTAAATATGGGTCCCCAGCAGGTTTAGGATTACTTACGTCATCTTTTGTAACCACCGTATCAAACAGCTCATAAAACCCTAAACCTTTAAGTATTGGCATAGCTTCACTTTTAGCACTGCCTGTTACTAGCGCCATTTTTAAGCCACTCTCTTTTACAGCTTTCAACGTTTGCTCTGTAAATGGCATCAGTGGCGGTAAATGTGTTACTACATATTCACCAAATAAACGGTATTTTTCATCTGCTAAAAATTGTGCACTTACCGATAAGTTATGCTCTTGCTTAATTTCGATTGCGGCTTCTAAAGTGGGCCGTCCCGAAAAGCGCTGACAAAAATCATTTTCTAAATAACTAACACCGTAAGGCTTAAGTAGTTTACTCCAGCATACAAAGTGCATACTTTCTGAATCAACTAATGTGCCATCCATATCAAATAATATTGCTTGTAAAGTCATCCTCATTCCTTATACCAACCTGCATAGATCTTTGATCAATTTAACGAATTAA
>NZ_JJNY01000108.1:0-24048 GCF_000690035.1 Pseudoalteromonas sp. S3431 | reverse complement strand
CACTTGCAAAATGAATTCGGGAATTGAGATGGAATAACAAAGACACCCATTCTAATTTTGCACTTTATGAAACGAAGTACTAGGCTTTATTTAGTGCAAAAAACAAGCAGGGTGTTACATGGCAATCGCAAGAAAGCGTCAAGTAAGTTTGGTTGATACAAAATATTATCACTGTATTTCATGTTGTGTTCGCCGTGCTTTTTTATGTGGCGAAGACCATTTCACCGGTCAATCTTATGAGCATCGTAGAGGTTGGGTTGAAGATAAGCTGCTTGAATTAGCTAAGGTATTTTGTATTGATGTATGCGCTTATGCAGTGATGAGTAATCACACTCACTTAGTACTGTATGTTGATGATAAAAAAGCAAACAGGCTGAATGATAAAGCGATTGTTATTCGCTGGCATAAACTCTGTAAAGGCACATTGTTAACGCAGAAATATGTACAAGGTGAAAAGCTAAGTAAAGCTGAACTTATCTTTTTTAATCAAACAGTAAAGGAATACCGAGAGCGCTTATCGAGTATTAGTTGGTTTATGAGGTTATTAAATGAAGACATTGCGCGCAGAGCAAATAAAGAAGATAACTGTACTGGCCGTTTTTGGGAGGGACGATTTAGATCCCAAGCATTATTAGATGAAGCAGCACTTGCCGCCTGTATGGCGTATGTAGATTTAAATCCCATCAGAGCCAAAATGGCAAATACACCAGAGAAATCAGACCATACCAGCATCAAACAACGCTTAACACGGGCAAACGAAGGCAAGCAACCAAAACAACTGCTCCGCTTTGCAGGCATGCCACGTCAAATAATGCCAAAAGGACTCCCGTTTGAGCTTAAATCGTATCTTGAACTTGTTGAGTTAACAGGGCGCTGTATGCGAGAAGATAAACGCGGGTATATTGAAAGTACACGCTTACCCTTACTCGAAAGAGTAAATATCTCCCCCGAAAACTGGTTAAAACTCACCACACAATTTACACGCGTATTTCACGGTGCAGTAGGGAGGCCCACTTCACAAGTGAGTTATTGTGAAAACTTAAACCGAAAACGGCGAGCGAATATCAGTAACTGCGAAAAGCTACTCGCATAACGTTTAAACAACTCAATAAAAATTAAAACTGCAATGATGCAGTCATTTTTATGCGCGTAATTTAAGTTTAACAGTGATAATGGCTTATTTGGTAATCCCCCCGGAAAATAATAATATAAAAAGAAATGAATTCTTGGTCAAAAAAGTAAATTTAATGACACTATATTATTTGTACAATTAGAGTGGCCGTCCTGTTTAATCCTTTTCCACGTGCAATGCCTAGTGCTACTACCTTGTAAAAGCCGCTTTACTAGCGAACCACAAGCCTTTTACTTTGAGTATGAGTTCTCCATCGTAATAGCTTTGTAAGCATGCTTTACTATTTTTATACACAAAAAAAGCGAGTAAACGTCAATTTACTCGCTCTATTCATAGTTTAAAAAACGCTAAATTTTAATGTCTAACCATCACTTGTAATTGTATCGATTAACTCACTAAGTACGGCTTCAGCTTGGCTTGTTTCTACTTGGCAAGTGCCGGCATTTAAGTGCCCGCCACCATTATATTTTAAGCATAGCTCGCCAACATTGGTGTTTGAGGTACGGTTGGTGATTGATTTACCAATTGCGTACACTACGTTTTGCTTTTTAAGGCCCCACAGTTTATGAATTGAGATGTTGCAGTTGGGGTACATGGCGTAAATAACAAAGCGGTTGGTAGCGTAAATAGTTTCTTCTTGGGTTAAATCAAGTACCACTAAATTTTTATGGACAGTGGCGCATTGAGTAATTTGCTCTTTTGCTTTTTCGTTATGCTCGTTATATAAAGCAACACGTTCGGCTACATCTTCTATTTGTAGTATTTGTTCAATGCTTTGGTCTTTACAGGCGTCAATGAGTTTCATCATTAATTGGTAGTTTGAAATTTTAAACTCACGGAAACGGCCTAACCCTGTGCGTGCATCCATAATGAAGTTCATTAATACCCAGTCTGTTGGGTTTAATATTTCGTCTTTTGAAAACTGAGCAGCATCACCTTTGTCTACGGCGTCCATCATTTCAACTGAGATATTCGGAAATTTTTCAGCGCCACCATAATAGTCATAAACTACACGTGCAGCCGAAGGGGCTTGCGGATCAATAATATGGTTTTTAATGTCGTTTGAGTTACGTACGGTTTCGCTAAGGTGATGATCAAACGCTATATGACAACCTGCAACGTAGGGAAGGTTGGTGGTAATGTCGTTTTCGGTAATGTCTATTTTGCCATCTTGCATGTCTTTTGGATGAACAAACAAAATGTCGTCAATTAGGTCTAAGTCTTTTAAAAGGACGGCGCATACTAGGCCATCAAAATCACTGCGTGTAACAAGTCTAAATTTATTATTGGACATAGCTATTCCATCATTTTAATTGAGTTATCAATTGAGTGTAACAGTAAATATATTATTTGAGAGGTCTGCTTTAAAAAATTTATAAAAATAAAAAGGCCAAAGTAAATACTTTGGCCTTTGTTAGCAAGTGTATGTGCAATGAGCAGTTTATGCGCCTGGGCCACATTCCATACATGAGTTTACAATGTCTGGGCCAAATTTAAGTTTGGCATTTAAGTCGCGAAGGGCGGTACGTAACCCTTCTTCAATTACTGGGTGGTAAAATGGCATATCAAGCATTTGTGGCACGGTCATTTTGTTTTGAACAGCCCATGCTAGTAAGTGAGCAATGTGTTCGGCTTGTGGGCCAATAAATTCAGCACCTAAAAATAAGCCTGTTCCTTGCTCTGCGTATACACGCATGTGGCCTTTGTTTTTAAGCATTACTCGGCTTCGGCCTTGGTTTTCAAAGCTCACTTCACCTACTTCAAAACAACCGCATGGGCCTAATCGGTCAGTAATTTGCTTGTAGCTTTCGCCTACCATTGCTATTTGTGGGTCGCTAAATACAGCTGCAATTTTAGCTCTGCGCAGACCTATACGCACATCTGGAAAGCGCCCTGCATTTTGACCCGCAATAGCACCTTGGTCAGATGCTTCGTGTAGCAATGGGATCATGTTGCTGGCATCACCGGCTATAAATATGTTCGACTCACCACATTGCATTGTGTGTGTGTCTGCGTGCGGTACGCCGCGTTCATCAAGTTCAATACCGGTGTTTTCAAGGCCTAGTTTATCTACGTTAGGTACTCGCCCTGTGGCTGCAAGTACGTAGTCAAACTGTTCGGTGTGTTTTTCACCTTGTTTGTCGGTGTAAGTTAGCTGTGCTTTGTCGCCAACTTGCATCATGTCAGATACGTTTGAGTCGGTATCTACAAAAAATTCTTCAGCAAAAACAGTATTTGCATAGTCTTTTACTACTGGATCTGTAAGTGGGCCAATTGCGCTGCCTACACCAAATAGTTTTACATTTACGCCTAGTCGGCTAAGTGCTTGGCCTATTTCTAGACCTATTACACCTGGGCCAAATACAGCGACTGATTCTGGTAGGTCATCCCAATCAAATACGTCGTCGTTTATAATAAGTTTGTCGCCAAAGTTATTAAATACGCTAGGGTATGAAGGGCGTGAACCGGTTGCAATTACAAAGCGTTTTGCTGTAATAATTGTGTGGTCGTCTATTTGTACGCGGTTTGTGTCTAAAAATTTAGCGTAACCACGAATCTTATCACCGTCTGGTAATTCATCTACGGCTTCTACTACGAATCCTACAAAACGATCTCGTTCACTTTTTACGCGTGCCATAACTGCTTTGCCGTCAATGACTGGCTTTGAGCTATGCACACCAAATGCAGGAGCCATTTCAATTGCGTGTGCGGCTTCGGCGGCTGCAATCAATAATTTACTAGGCATACAACCAACACGTGCGCATGTTGTGCCATATGGGCCTGATTCAATCATTAATACATTTTGTGTGAACTGTTTAGCATTACGATAAGCACTTAAACCTGCTGTACCTGCGCCTATAACAACAACATCGGTTTGCAATTCTTTCATAGTAGGTATCCTTTATTAAACAGGGGCAATAGGCCCCTGTTAATTTTTACTTAATTAAGCAAAGTATTTTTCTAAATCGTCTGAGCCGCCAATGTGTTTACCACCAATAAATATTTGTGGAACAGTATCACGACCAGATACAGCTTTAAGGCTTGTTAGTGATGCGCCTGCACCCATAACAATCTCTTCATAGGCGAAACCTTTTTCTGCGAGTAGCTCTTTCGCTTTTTTACAGAAAGGGCAGCCAGGTTTAGTAAAGATGCTTACTGGTTCTGGTTTAGCTTGCTTAGGGTTGATGTAGTCAAGCATTGTGTCTGCGTCAGATACTTCAAACGGGTCGCCTGGTAAATCTGGTTCGATGAACATTTTGTCAATTACACCATCTTTAACCAGCATAGAGTATCTCCAGCTTCGCTTACCAAAGCCTAGGTCATTTTTGTCTACTAACATGCCCATACCGTCAGTAAATTCGCCGTTGCCATCTGGTAATAAAGTGATGTTTTGAGCTTCTTGATGCTCAGCCCATGCGTTCATTACAAATGTATCGTTTACTGATAAACATACAATTTCGTCAACGCCGTTTTGCTTAAGTACGCCTGCTAATTCGTTGTAGCGCGGTAAATGAGTTGATGAACATGTTGGTGTAAATGCACCTGGTAGTGAAAACACTACAACCGTTTTACTTTTAAAAATGTCATCTGTTGTTACTGATTTCCATTCGTTATTTTCACGAGTTGCAAATGTAACACTTGGGATTGTTTGACCTTCGATATTGTTTAACATAGTTTTTGTTCCTCTTGATTTGTTGATAGCCATTATGGTGAATAATTAAATATAGTTCCAATCGTTTGTTTGTATTAAAATGATAGCTATAAACTATCAGGTGGAGCTGAATATGAACTTAAAAGATTTCGAATATGTAAAAGCAATCGCGCACTATAAACATTTTCGTAAAGCTGCTGATGCCTGTTTTGTTAGCCAGCCTACATTAAGTGGGCAAGTAAAAAAACTTGAACAAGAGCTGGGTGTTGTTTTATTTGATCGTTCCACCAAGCAAGTTACTCTTACGAGTAAAGGCGCTCGTTTATTGGCGCAAATAGAGCTGATTTTAGAGCAAACACAAATACTGAAAGAATTAGCCGCGACATCAAATGAACCGCTGCAAGGCAAATTAACCATTGGTATAATTCCTACCATTGCGCCTTACTTGTTGCCTGCGTTATTAACATCAATGAAAGCGGCATTTATTGATAGTCAGTTTTCGTTTATTGAGATGCAAACAGCAACAATTTTAGAAGCTTTAAATAATGGCGAACTCGACTTTGCTATTTTAGCCGATGTGCCAGAACTTATTAATTATCATACGGTTGCTCTATACAAAGAAGATTTTTTAGTGGCGGTATCACAAGATAACGCGCTTTCTAAGCATAAAAAAGTGGCGTTAAGCGACCTTCAAGGATGCAGCCTACTCATGTTAAGTGATGGCCATTGCTTTAAAGATCAAGCCCAAAAGTTTTGTTTTTCTGCGGGAGTCGATGTATCCAACCAGTATAAAGGTAATAGTTTAGAAACATTATTAGCGTTAGTGGCCATGGATGACGGTATTACATTTGTACCAAAGCTGGCATGTACCGACCGTGTAGGGATTGATTACTTGCCTATATTCCCTAATCAGCAGCGTAATGTGGTGTTTGCATGCAGAAAGCATTATCCGCATTTATCTGGTGTAGAACAATTGGGCGAGTGGTTGTCTGCTCACCCTAATTTAAAAGCTAAATTAACTAAAAAGGTTAATTAAAAATCTTGGCTGATTATTTCTACTACATCGTTTATTTGCACGCCTGGTAGCGGTTTGTCATCAATACTTACCGCAATGGCACTTTGTTGATAAAGCTGTTCAACGCGAATGGTGTTAAGTGTGGTTACTTTATGCGGCATGATATTACCCGCTGCATCCGTTAAGTAATTATGATGTGCAATGCTGAGCAGTTGGCCTTTTTGTAAACCGTGTGCTTTACCTAAATTTAAGACTATTTTGCTGTTTTCAATGTGCATTATTTTACCTTGCGTTGGTAAACACGCCATTGCAGCTTGTATGTCGTAACTTAAAGAGTGATTTATTTCACTTATACTTTGCCCAAAAGGTGATTGCCAAAATCTATCACTGTTTACATCAATTATGGCTGTTTTTTCGAATGGCCAAATTGCTTGGCTTTGATAGCTATTTTGCCAAAGTTGCTCGTACGTTGTGCCATCAAACAATGTTAATTCTATTTGGTAGCTACGCTGGTAGCTTTCATCTTGCCAAAACGCATATTCACTATTGAGTTTATTACTGGTCGATAGGTTTGTTATTTGGCTTAATAAAACATATTGAGCGTTGCTGCGAGTTGCAATTTCTTCTAACTGAGCAGTGGAGTAATCATGTTGTTGAGTAAAATATTTATCAACTTTGATAGCGTTTTTGTAATAGGCAACAGGTATTGCACTCATTTTTGATTTTTGCAGCGCCGAAAAAATATTTTTGCTAACCGCTTTATCTATGTCAAAAATTTGACCCATTTTTGCTTGCTCGCGATGATTAAGCTGGCTTTGGGTTACAGCTAAAAATTTATTAAAGCTGTTTTGCGGGCATTGTTCTGTTTGAGCGAAAATGTCTAAGCGCAGTGTGATTGCAAATTTATCGTCGTATTTATTTTCGCTTATAAGCTCAATTTTTTGAATTTCACCGTGACTACTAATTTTAAGTTGATCTTGCATTAACACGCCATCTACCAAGGTTTGCACTGAGCTTACTCTTGCGCCTGAAAATACTAAAGCTTGGGTTATTGCGTCTTTTATAGCGGCAGATTTGGCTGCGCTCATATCCCCATTTTGAACAAGTGCGTGCCCAGTCGATTCATACCACTGCGCTTTTGTGAAAGGTGAAAACGTTAATAAAGCAGTTGCGCTTAATCCTACAAATACTGATGATAAAAACGATTTCATACACTTACTCCAATTAAACTTTAGCTAGTAGTGTGTTTAGAGCAAGGACTATACCAACGTTGTTTTTAATACTATAAATGGCATTAAACGTGCATATAGTTACATAATTAGTTTATTAGGACGATGTACAATGCGAGCAATATCATTATCTATCACACTGGGGTGCTTAGCACTAAGTGGTTGCAGTAGCGTGTTTGATAAACATGTTGAATATAAATATGTAGCGCCAAATAATTACCCTATTATAAAAGCGATTGGTTATGCGCCTATCAGCTTGCAAAAGGGCGTTAACAGTTCGCAAAAGCAACTAATGGCTATTAAAGCGTCAAAGCTGGAGGCTTATCGAGAATTAACAGAACAAGTTTACGGGCAAAAAATTACCGCCGGAACTACTGTTGCAGGCTCAATAGCGCAAGATGACTATTTACAAAGTAAAGTGCAGGGGATTATAAAAGGGGCGCAAGTAATTAAAACGTATGCTGTAGATGATACTTATGTAACTGAGCTTGAATTAAATATGAAACGTGTTCACGATTTATATATAGGTGAAGTTAAGCCTCGAGAAGTAAAGAAAGTAACGTATTACTAAATTTATTTAATTAGGGATGATGACTTTTTATTATACCCAATCAATCTAGGCTTTTAGGTTACGTACAAGTTGGCTGTTGGTGTTTACTTCGCCACCGGCTTGATCGTATGTAGTTGAGGAAGGAGCACCAATTAAAATCTCTTTCAATTGTTTAACGCTCAATTGAGCTTGATGCGCCGCATGTGCATTTACATCATTTTGTTTTTTACATTTTTCAAGTTTACTACGCACAATGGAAATTAAATCAGGAACTTCATCTGACAGTTCGTCGTTATTAGCAATGAGTTTGTTTAATTCTTTATCAAGAGAATTTAACTTAGTTAAAAAAGGCATTTTTTGTTGAGCAATTTCTTTCAAACCTTCGCCACGTCGAGACGCAATCGCGGTCAGCTCATCATTTAATAAGGTGGCTAATGAATCTAAGCATTTTCCTTGCTCGTTCAGCTTGACGATAATTAAACTGTTATGATCAGCCATATACGTCAAACTCGAAACTAGCTAAGTTTTTAGCTAACTTTTCATTGTCAATTTGGTACTTACCTTCAGTAATTGCTTTTTTTAGTTCTGAAACTTTATCACTGTCGAAACCAGATGATTGCTGCGCTTTTTCTTGCAACGTTTTTAATTCTTTCGCTTGCGGCGTTAGACTTACTGAGTCACTGGCGGCCTTAGGTGAAGCAGACTGAAGTGATTGCGTATTTACATTATCTCTTTGTAAATCAACTTTTTGTTGCTTAGTATTAGCTAAAGCAGCAGTTTGTTGATTACCTGAATTAACTTGACTGACCATAATAATAAACCTGTATATTACCCAACTTATGCCAACATATCGGCACCTACGAAGAATACTTTAGCATAATTTTGAATTAAATGTTTACCTGCACCGACTCTACACCATCCACTCGTGCATTTAAAACTTTACCCGTTTTTTTGTTTTTAACACGTATTTGTTCTCCAATTGTTCCGTCCTCTAAAGCAACTCCCGTTGTCTTTATTTTCAACCCTCTAAGGTTAGCTAAAATGTTTACAGAATCACCTTTGCACACCATACATATTTGGTTAAGTAATATAGGCATCCCGCTTCTTATGTTGCGTTTGCTCCTACTTCCAATAAGTATTTCTGGGTTATCTAAATACTGCATTCTAACAAAATGTGTTGGTTTCATTTCAATACTTAAGTGAGAACTTGTTATTACTTCACCTCGCACTAAATTTGCGTTAGCGATCACAACAGGTGCCATTTCAACTATTCTTACATGCACGTACTGAGACCAATTTTGAGTATCGTTACATTTTATTTGTAATGTAACTTGTCGATTAAATGGCGGCTCACTTGGGATTAGTAACTCGAGCGCATTTTGACAGGTTCGATCAGGAATACGACTATCAAGTGGTAAAGCACTTAATTGTATTTTAGTATTTTCTGTAGAACCAATCTGATCGGCGACATAACTTATTGCGATCTCTTGTAATAAATCTTTATTAAAGACTTTTGCGTGCAGGGGTAAAGCGAAGCTGAGGCTAGCAACAAAATAAAAAACACTGTATCTTCTGACTTTTTTTAACAAACTCATAATGTTTCGACTATGCTTATGGTTTCAAACAGGGTATAAATATTTTGCGTCAAAAAGAAGACGCTCCCGTGATGTTATGTAAGCTTTATAAATAGAAAGCAATTATCATTCCGTATTATTTGTTTTCTTTAGGAGATTTGAATGGCAGGCATTTTAGACTCAGTAAACCAGCGCACCCAGTTGGTTGGGCAGAACCGCCTAGAATTACTATTATTTAAGCTCAGGGGTCGGCAGCGTTTTGGTATAAACGTATTTAAGGTGAGGGAAGTATTACAATGCCCTCCACTAACAAGTATGCCAAAGTCAAACGCCTATATTCGTGGTGTTGCACATATTCGCGGCCAGACTATTTCGGTGATAGATCTTTCTATGGCCGTGGGTGGGCGACCAATAGAAAACATAACAGACAGTTTTATTATCATTGCTGAATATAACCGCTCAGTGCAAGGTTTTTTAGTGGGTGGGGTAGAGCGTATTGTTAATATGAATTGGGAAAAAATAATGCCGCCTCCATCAGGTGCTGGCCGATATTCATATTTAACCGCTGTAACCGAAATCGAAAATGAACTGGTCGAAATATTAGACGTAGAAAAGATTCTTAACGAAATTTGCCCTGTAAACACAGAAGTAAGTGCTGATGTAGCAGCTAGCGGCGATATTCAAAAAGACTTGGGTGAGCGAATTGTGTTTATTGCTGATGATTCAGCTGTTGCGCGTAACCAAGTTAAACGTGCGCTAGAGCCACTTGGTGTTCAAACTGAGTTAGCTAAAAATGGTAAAGAAGCCTTAATAAGGTTAAAAGAAATAGCTGAATTAGATTGTAAAGACAATATTACCGAACGTGTCGCTTTACTTATATCTGATGTTGAAATGCCTGAAATGGATGGCTATACGTTAACGGCAGAAATTAAAGCAGATCCTAAACTCGCCCCTTTACATGTTATTTTACATACTTCATTGAGTGGTGTTTTTAATCAGGCGATGATTGAAAAAGTAGGGGCTGATGACTTTATTGCAAAATTTAACCCAGATGAACTAGCAACTGCTGTGAAAAAATGGGTTCATTGTGATTAATAAAAATAGGTGTTACTAATTTGAATAATAAAGATTTGCAGCAAAGTGAATACGATCAGTTTCGTTCGTTTTTGGAGCAGCAATGCGGGATCGTTTTAGGTGAAAATAAACAATATTTGGTGAAAAGCCGACTTGCGCCGTTAATGACTCGATTTAATGTAGAATCTTTATCAGAGCTGGTTAGCAAAACGCTGGGTCCTCATGAGCGACAGCTTCGAGCTGCGGTTGTAGACGCAATGACTACGAATGAAACGTTGTGGTTTAGAGATCAATACCCGTTTGAATTGCTTCAAAATAAGCTTTTCCCGGAATTTAAGGAGCTAAGAAGACCACTAAAAATTTGGTCGGCAGCGAGTTCTTCTGGTCAAGAACCATACTCTATTTCAATGTCTGTTGCTGAGTTTCAAGCAAAGCAACCTAATGTGTTACGGATGGGGGCGCAAATTATTGGCACTGATATCTCTAATACGATGCTTGATATGTGTAAAAATGGTGAATACGATGCATTGGCTTTAGCAAGAGGTCTTTCTGCTGAGCGCCGTAAAAAGTTTTTTAAAGATAGCGGCAATGGTATGGCTCAAGTAAATGATTCGATAAAAAAGCAAGTTAGCTTTAGACATTTAAATCTACTTGATTCTTACGCACTTATGGGTAAATTCGATATTATATTTTGTCGAAATGTACTTATATATTTTGCCCCAGAAGTAAAAGCTAAAATTATTAGTCAATTTGCTCAAGCGCTGAATCCTAAAGGTTACTTATTTTTGGGTGCATCAGAGTCAATGACAGGCTTAAGCAGTGAATTTGACATGGTACGATGCAACCCTGGCATTATTTATCAAAAAAAGCTGTAATAGTAACTCCTTCCCTATATAAATGACGCGCCTAGCGTCATTTTTCTTTTTAATACATACTCTTATATAAATAATCACCACTCTAGTATTAATGGCGTATTTTTTGCTTTATTCAAGGTAAGTCAATTTTTTGGAGATGGTTATGGCTATCAGTTTTGATAAGGCATTAGGTGTGCATCCGCAGGCTATGTTGATCCGTTCACAACGAGCAGAAGTAATTGCAACTAATATTGCGAATGCTGATACGCCGGGCTACAAAGCAAAAGATATTGATTTTGCCTCTGCATTAAAAGCGGCAAGATCAAACCAGCAAAGCGGCAATACAATGGTACGAACTAACGATAAACACATCGGTGGTGGTACTCGTAGTATGGATGATTCAGAATTATTTCGCTTACCAAATCAAGCAGATACGGGCGATGGTAACTCGGTTGATATACAAGTGGAACGAAACTTGTATACACAGAATGCTATGGAGTATCAGGCCAGCTTGCAATTTTTAAGCAGCAGATTTAAAGGTCTGAATAAAGCACTCGGTAGTCAAGGATAAAAATTATGAGTTTATATAATGTATTTGATATTGCAGGTTCAGGTATGAGCGCACAAAATGTACGCTTAAATACCACCGCAAGTAATATTTCTAATGCGAATACGATTAGTTCTTCTCAAGACAAAACATACCGAGCGCGACAACCTGTATTTGCTGCTGAACTTACCAAAGCTTCAGCATCGGCAAGTAATCAACAGGGCTCCGCCGTTGGCGTTAAAGTTTTAGGCATTGTTGAAAGCAGTGCTCCATTACAGATTGAGTATAATCCAAATCACCCGAGTGCGGATGAAAATGGCTATATTTATAAACCCAACGTTAATGTTGTTGAGGAGATGGCTAATATGATTTCTGCCTCTCGCTCTTATGAAACAAACGTGCAAGTTGCAGATGCAGCTAAGCAAATGTTAAGTAAAACACTGCTGCTAGGTCAGCGGTAACCGAGGGTAGGTTATGAATAACGATATAAGTACATCTTCATCCTATTTAGACTCAATCCGTTGGCAAGAGCAGCAAGTAGCTAGCAGCGAAGATGAGAGTGACGCGTTAACACAAGAAGATTTTTTCTCGTTGTTGACGCAGCAATTGTCGTATCAAGATCCCAGTAACCCTGCGGACAATGATCAAATGATTGCGCAAATGACTAGTTTTACTATGGCGCAAGGCATTACAGATTTAAATACTAACTTTGAATCCTTAGCCTCTTCGATGACGTCTAATTCTGCATTACAAGCCTCAACGCTTGTTGGTAAGCAGGCTTTACTAGAGTCAAATACCCTTGATTTAAATGAAACGGGTGATGCTAGAGGCTCAGCAGTAGCAGAAGAAGCTATGGATAACCTTAAAATCAAAGTAACTGACGAATCAGGTCAATTAGTAAGAACGATTGATATGGGTTCTCAGGCAGCTGGAGCAATTCGCTTTGCTTGGGATGGTAACAACGAAGCCGGCGAACGTTTACCTGAAGGTGAATACACAATAACAGCTGAAGGAAGTACTAACGGTGAATTTTCAAGTTTACCCGTTGCTACTTTTAAGAACATTGAAAGTGTAAATATTAACGGCTCAAGTGGCATTATTATTAACACTAAAGAAGGTGCGGTTAGACTGACGGATGTCGCAGAAATCGCATAATTAATTTTAGTATTTTTTGCCTGCCAGCAGGCTTCAGATTGATAGGTTAGAGGTGAATTATGAGCTTCAATATTGCATTAACAGGCCTTGCTGCCGCGCAAAAAGATTTAGATGTAACAGCAAATAATATTGCGAACGTCAATACTACCGGTTTTAAAGAGTCACGCGCAGAGTTTGCCGATGTTTATGCATCGTCAGTATTTAGCGCAGGTAGGACTAAAAATGGTGATGGTGTGCAAACGACGATGGTTGCACAGCAGTTTCACCAAGGATCACTGCAGTTTACTAATAACTCTTTAGATTTAGCTATTACAGGTGAAGGTTATTTTGCGATGACCGATGATATTTCATCGCAAGATTTAACCTATACTCGTGCCGGTGCATTTAAATTAAACCAAGATAATTTTATGGTTGACGCTAAGGGTAATTTCTTACAAGCATTCCCTGTAGATTCATCAACCGGTGATACAACATCAGTGAGTTTGAGTACAACAAACCCAGTTCAAATACCAGATTCATCAGGTTCGCCACGTGCTACAGAAAATGTATTCTTATCGTTCAATTTAGATGCGACAGCTGATGCACCGGGTATAGATTTTGATCCTACATCAAATGGTACTTATAACTCATCTACATCAACGACAGTTTATGACTCGTTAGGTGAGCCGCATATATTGCAATACTTTTTTGTAAAAGGACCTGACGCAGCTTCAGGTGGTGCAGATAATAGCTGGGAAGTGTATGCGACACTTGATGGAAAGGTAGTTGATGGAACTTCGGGCGCAGAACAAACCACGACCCCTTATGCACCGATCACAACTCTTGGTTTTGATTCAAGTGGTTTACCTGCAACGACAGGCGGAGTAGCAAATACAAACCTAACCACTTTTGATGAGATAAACCTACCTGCTGGTGCTGGTACTGGTTTATCTACAATGCTTGATAATGGTGCTACATTCCCAGGCACAGGTATTGAGCTTAATTGGCGTGATGAAAACAATACGGCAGGACGTATACCAACACAGTATTCAAGTGGTTTTGAAGTTAAAGCACTTGATCAAGATGGTTCGACTGTTGGTCGTTTAGCTGGAATTGATATTGGCACCGACGGTAAACTAGTTGCTTCATACAGTAACGGTGATTCAACATACCTTGGCCAGATAGCTATGGTTCGCTTTCCTAATTCGCAAGGTTTATCACAAATAGGCGACACAAGTTGGAAGCAAAGTATTGACTCAGGTGAGCCTGTTGCAGGTGAGGCAGGGTCAGGTACATTTGGTAGTATTAACTCATCAGCACTTGAGCAATCAAATACAAATTTAACTAATGAGCTTGTCGATTTAATCACAGCTCAACGTAATTACCAAGCTAACTCGCGAGCGCTTGAAGTTAACTCAACAATCCAGCAAAGTATTTTGCAGATTCGATAATTTAAATTTAATTAAATATTTTAGGCTGCATTTTGCAGCCTTTTTTATTTTAGCCTCTAAACCAAAACCAATGGTTACAGTAAGTGGCTATCATTTCTATTGTTTGTTTCATCACTCTAATGTTACGTAAACTCTAATCTGGCATCTATTTTGCATTTGTTAAGTTAGAGATTTTTAATGTGAGTCGATGTTATGGACAAAATGGTCTACATTGCGGCCTCAGGTGCTAAACAGAGCCTGCAGGGCCTTGCCCTTAAAGCCAATAATTTGGCGAATGCCAATACGACAGGCTTTAAATCAGACTTTGCTCAAGCACGTTCTATGCAAGCGTTTGGTGAAGGGCTGCCAACACGTGTATTTTCGATGCAAGAACGTCCGGGTTCAAACATGACATCGGGTGGCATAGTTGAAACAGGCAGAGATTTAGATATCGCAATGAGCGATAACGCATGGCTGAGTGTGCAAGATGCGTCGGGTAATGAAGCTTACACTAAAGTAGGCACGCTCAATATCACAGCAGAAGGCATGCTGGTAACAAGTCATGGACGTCAAGTTATTGGCGAAGGTGGTCCAATTATACTGCCTGTACCAATTGAAAAGGTTGAATTTAGTCAAGATGGTGCTATTCAGGTTCGTCCGCAAGGCGCCCCAGCAAATTTTTTAGAAGAAGTTGATCGCTTAAGGGTCGTTGAGGCTGATAATTCACAACTTGAAAAAGGTAATGATGGCTTATTTAGACCAAAACCAAATCAAGTTGTTGATACTTCCGCTAATGTAAAAGTATTGAGTGGAACCTTAGAAATGTCGAATGTAAACCCCGTTCATGAAATGGTCGATATGATAAGTCATCAACGCCAATTTGAATTACAAGTCAAACTGATGAAAACAGCTGAAGAAATTGACGAACGTCAAGATCAGCTGTTGCGCATAGTTTAACTTTAAAATGAGGACACTATTATGAATCCTGCATTGTGGATCAGTAAAACAGGGCTTGATGCTCAACAAACCGATATTTCGGTTATTTCAAATAATTTAGCGAATGCCAGTACGGTTGGTTACAAAAAAAGCCGCGCTATATTTGAAGATTTACTTTATCAAAATATTAATCAGCCAGGTGGTCGTTCATCGCAAGACACTGAAATGCCATCAGGCCTAATGTTAGGTGCGGGTGCAAAAGTTGTAGCCAACCAAAAAGAGTTTACGCAAGGTAACATGTTAACCACCGAAAACTCACTAGATTGGATGATTTCCGGCGAAGGTTTTTTTGAAGTGCTGCAGCCAGATGGCAATATTGCCTATTCGCGCAATGGCCAGTTTACCACCGATGGTGATGGACGAATTGTTACATCGGGTGCTGGTTATGTTATTCAGCCAGAAATGAATGTCCCCGAAGATGCTCAATCGATTACTGTTTCGCAAGACGGAGAAGTATCTGTTCGTGTTGCAGGTCAAGCCGATAACGTAGTTATTGGTCAGATCACCATTAGTGACTTCATTAATCCATCGGGTCTTGAGCCGATTGGTCAAAACCTTTATACCGAAACAGCTGTAAGTGGTGCTCCGGTGCAGGGTAACCCTGGGGTTGAGGGGCTTGGTAGTATTATTCAAGGCTCACTTGAAACATCAAACGTAAATGTCACAGAAGAGCTGGTAAATCTTATCGAAACTCAACGTATTTATGAAATGAATTCAAAAGTAATTTCAGCCGTCGACGAAATGATGAGTTATATCAATCAGCAACTATAAGGTTTAGGGGCAGAATATGCGTAATATTATGTTATTTGCGGCAGGCACTCTATTTTTAAGTGGATGTGTATCAACACAAAATAGTGAAATAGTGCAAGACGATCCTTACTATGCGCCAATGTACCCAGAACCAAATATAGAACCTGTTGTAGCAACAGGCTCTTTATTTAACACGAATGTGTCGAACGATTTATACGCGGACAGAAAAGCTCTGCGTACCGGCGATATCATTACGGTTAAATTGCAAGAATCTACCCAAGCTACAAAAGCGGCAAAAACAGAAACAGATAAGCAATCTGACACGAGCCTTGACCCTGTAATTGGTTTGGGGGGACTTCCTGTTAATATCGGTGGCGACAGTATTCAATTTGGAATTGGCAGTGATTCATCGTTTTCTGGTGACTCTAAATCAAATCAATCAAATAGTTTATTTGGCAATATATCGGTTAATGTGATGCGTGTTTTACCAAACGGTAACTTAGTTATTCGAGGTGAAAAATGGTTAACTCTTAATACAGGCGAAGAGTTTATTCGCTTAGAAGGGTTGGTGCGCCCGCAAGATGTTGGCTCAGATAATACGGTTGAATCAAACCGAATAGCTAATGCACGGATTCAATATTCAGGTAAAGGGCAAACCCAAGAAGCACAAAGTGCTGGTTGGTTAACGCGCTTTTTTAGTAGCTCGCTCTTTCCTTTTTAGAGGACATTCAATATGAATGTATTTAAGTTTTTTTGTTTAATTGTTTTGCTGGGATGTCAATTTTCGGCACATGCAGAGCGTATTAAAGATATCTCTATGGTTGAAGGTGTGCGTTCTAACCAATTAGTGGGTTACGGGTTAGTTGTTGGCTTACCTGGGACTGGCGAGCAAAGTAAGTTTACCCAACAGAGTTTCAAGGGCATGTTAAGTAATTTTGGTATTACACTGCCGGCTAATTTAAGCCCTAAAATTAAAAATGTGGCTGCTGTTGCTGTGCATGCAGAGTTACCTGCGTTCAGAAAACCAGGACAAACAATTGATATTACCGTGTCGTCTATTGGCAGCGCCGGTAGTTTGCGCGGTGGTACTTTAATTCAAACATTTTTAAAAGGTGTTGATGGGAATGTATACGCTATAGCACAAGGTAGCCTTATTGTTGGCGGCTTAGGAGCTGAGGGTTTGGATGGCAGCAAGGTTGTTATAAACACACCCACCGTCGGTCGAATTCCCAATGGTGCTACTGTTGAACGTGCCGTTAAAAGTCCATTTATGCAAAGCGACTATATTACTTTTAATTTAAATCGCCCAGATTTTACAACAGCGAAACGTTTAGAAAGTACGATAAACGACTTAGTTGGTCCCAATAGCGCACAAGCTATTGATGCTGCATCTATTCGTGTTATTGCCCCACGAGATGCATCACAACGTGTATCGTATTTATCAACACTTGAAAACTTAGAGTTTACCCCTGCGGATAACGCAGCAAAAATTATTGTTAACTCTCGTACGGGGACGATTGTAATTGGGAAAAATGTAAAACTACAGCCAGCCGCGATTACTCATGGTGGTTTAACTGTGACGATTACCGAGCAACAAAATGTATCTCAGCCTAATGCATTAAGTGAAGGTGAAACCGCCGTTACGAATCAAAGTATCATTGATGTGAATCAGGATGATTCACGTGCATTTGTATTTAATCCTGGTGTTAGCTTGGACGATTTAGTCAGAGCAATCAATGAAGTTGGTGCTGCACCAGGTGATTTGATGGCTATTCTTGAAGCGCTAAAAGAGGCTGGTGCAATAAACGGTCAACTAGTTGTTATTTAGTATTTAAACACGCCCTAGTAACATTTTTACTAGGGCAAAATCATTCCCTCGCAATATATCTAATTTAAAGTTAGTCAACTGGCTCAATTTTTGCATTTTAATTGCATTACTCATTATTGTGTCAAAAAGCTGATGGAAACAAATCATCTCGATAAGCAAAACTTTTTTGATTTAGGCAACTTAGATTCACTTCGTAAAGAAGCCTTAACCAGTGGTGATTCATCGACTGATGCATCAAAGGCTGCGCTAAAAAAAGCCGCTGCACAATTTGAAGCAATTTTCACTCAAATGTTACTTAAAAGTATGCGCAAGGCAAACGAAGCATTTGAGGACAAAGAAAGCCCATTTAATTCCAGTGGGGTTAAGTTCTTTGAAGAAATGCACGATCAACAATTATCGACAGAACTATCATCAAATGGTTCTTTAGGCCTTGCAGACTTAATCGTTCAACAGTTATCCCCTGATGGTAAAAATTTTATGCCCGGATCTGTTTTGAGAACAACAGCGGACTTTTTAAGTGATAAGCGAGTGGGCTCAGAGCTTCCTCATGAAAATAATAATAAATCAGTAGAGCCTGTAAGTACGAACATGAACATGGATATTACAGAATCAAAAATAGAGACTCCGGTATTTGAATCGGCTGAAGAGTTTGTTAGCTCTGTGTGGGAACACGCTAAAACGGCAGCAAAGAAAATTGGTTTAAACCCGGCTGTAATGGTTGCGCAAGCAGCGCTTGAGACTGGTTGGGGTAAACATATCATTAATAAAAGTGATGGTAACAGTTCAAATAACTTATTTAATATTAAATCAGATAAAAGCTGGGAAGGTGAAAAAGCCAGTAAAGTCACACTCGAATTTGAGCAAGGTACAGCGGTCAAAAAGAAAGCAAACTTTAGGGCGTACGACTCAATAAAAGAAAGTGTAAATGACTTTGTTGATTTTTTGACACAAAACCCACGCTACCAAGAAGCATTACAAAATACAGCAAAGCCAAGCGACTTTTTAGATTCGTTACAAAAAGCGGGTTATGCAACCGATCCAAATTACGCTAGCAAAATAAAACAAGTACTCAATAGTGCAGAATTAAAAGATATTGCAGCAAACGCGATTCGCCAAGGAGTAAAGTAACATGTCGTATGATTTATTGAGTATTGCCAGTTCAGGAGTCAGAGCTAGTTCTGAGTTACTGCAAACGACAAGTAAAAACATTGCCAATGTAAATACAGAAGGCTATGTACGCGAGCGCACAGAATTTACTACCATGGTAGATAATCAGGTAGGTAGGGGTGAAACCTACCGTTTGCTAAACCAATTTGCTCAAGAACAGCTAAACAGAGATACATCTAATAAATCATTTTTTGATCAGTTTGTAACAGAGGCAAATAGGGTTGATACCTTATTTTCAGAGGAAGCAAATAGCTTATCTACAGGCATAAATTCGTTATTTAATAACGTGCAAGAGGCACTCAATCAACCATCATCAACGGTAGCTCGTTCTTTAGTTATTACTGATGCACAAAGCTTAATTGATCAAATGGATAGACTCTCAGGTATTGTCTTTGATCAGCAAAGTATAGTGAATGAACAATTAGAAATATTTTCAGAGGAAGCCAATACGCTAATCCAAAGTATTAGCGCTTTAAATAAAGATATAGCTGCTGTAAATGGAACGAATAATGCTGCTGATGCAAGTTCAACTTTTAACGAACGTGACAAAGCAATACGTGATTTATCCGAACTTATAGATATAGAAACACTTGATGGACCAAATGGTGAAAAGCTTGTGTTTATGGGTACAGGAGAAGCCGTTGTTATGCAAAATGGTTCGTTTAATTTGTTTTCTATGAGAGGCGACCCCGATCCTAGTTTTAAAGAGCTAACGTTAGATGTTAACGGTGGCAAAGCTGTGCCACTTGAAATTGATACGAGCAAATTAAAAGGTAAAATTGGCGGTTTACTTGCTTTTAGAGACGATATTTTAGTGCCGGCGCAAAATCAAATCGGTCAAATGGGACTGGCTATTGCAGATGCATTTAACGAACAAAATAAATTAGGCATGAATGCAAATGGTGAGTTGGGGGGCGATATTTTTACCATACCAACAGAAAATGCATTTGCTTATCAAGATAATACTGGTGGTGTTACAAACATGACCGCAACGGTTGAGCCAGGCAAAGGTAGTGAATTACCTGCCAGTAACTTCATTATTACCTATACCGCTAATCCGAACGAAGTAAGTATTCAGGCAATTGATAATAAAGGGGAGCCTATTGGCAACCCATCACTTGCAGATACAACCAGTGGAGTGATTGATTCATCATCAATTACCAGTGGCGAGTCCTTTGGACTGCAAATAACAGTTGCTGGTACAGGTGCTACTGGTGATCAATTTCAAGTTAAGCTAAATTCTCAAGCCGCTTCTAGCATATCGCTTGCAACCGGACGTGGTGATGACCTTGCGTTAGCGTCGCCAATTAGAACTGCGAACGATATAAATAATATAGGCACAGGCACGATATCAGCAGGTACAGTTAGTAGTGTTACCTCAGGTGGTTTTACATCAACTACACCACCTGCCTTAGCGAATGGCGATATCACAATTGTTAAAGCAGCGGGTACTAATGATTACCTTATTAGTGATGGTAATGGCGCTAATGTAGCTGTGACGATAGCGCCGCCGGGTGAAAATGTTTTAGCTGGCCTTGGTGCTCCTTATGACTCATACGGTTTTGACTTTGATATAGAGGGTACACCGGCAACAGGCGATACATTTACGCTGGAGTTTAACGAAGGTGGATTTGACGATAACCGTAATGGTTTAAAGTTGGCTGATTTGCAAAATGGTGAGTTGGTACGTCAAAATGTTGTCACAACAACGACGGCAGATAACCATAAAACATTTAATCAAGCCTATGCTGGTATGGTTAGCGATATTGGTGTGGTAACTGGACAAGCTATTACGAGTGGAGCTGCATTCGATGCTCTCGCACAGCAGTCTGAAGCTTGGTATGAATCATTATCGGGAGTAAATCTCGATGAAGAAGCCGCAAATTTATTGCGTTTTCAACAGTCTTATGCCGCTTCAGCACAGGTTTTAGCTGCTGCGCGTTCAATTTTCGACACTTTACTTAGTGCTGCGAGGTAATCATGCGTTTATCAAATAATTTAATGTATCAAAGCAGTATTAATAAAATACTGGATGGGCAACAAGGTGTCGCAAATGCGCAAGAACGCGTTAATACAGGGCAAAAATATTTAACAACGTCTGAAGCGCCTGCAGATATTTCACAGGCAATGTTATATTCAAATAAAATACAAACCAATGAGCAATATACAAAAAATATTAATCAGCTTAGTGGTCGTCTCGAAACAGAAGAAAGCGTTTTAAAAAGTATTAATACCAGTATTCAAGAAGCGCAATCTCTAGCATTACAAGCGGGTAATGGCGCTTATACTAAAGACGATTTGAAGTCGATTGCATCCGAGCTAAGTGGTATTCAGCAAACGCTTGCTAATTTAATGAATACCCGCTCCGAAGATGGGAAATTTATATTTTCAGGTTATCAAGATAGCACCCAACCTTATCAGTTTGACTCAACGCTAGGTGAATACACTTATAATGGCGATCAAGGTGTCCATCAAATAACGATAGCTGAAGGTGTATCAATTAAATCGAGTGATAACGGTTTTGATACATTTGAAAAAACAGCAGCACGCTTAGATGTAGACTCAAACACGGCTTCAATTCCTACTACAGTCCCTGCTAATAACATCACCGCAGGTACAGTATATGTTGATGGTCAAACTGAATTTGATCGATTTCATCAATCTAATTACAATGCAGATCCAGCAGCGCCAGCAACAGCAAATACTTATAATGTTGTGATTACAGCTGGGGCAACGCCAACTGATCCTGATCAATACGAAATTCAACGTGATGGCGTGTCTCTTTCTCCTCAAGTGATAGGTGATATTACCGATGAACCAATAGATTTTGCAGGAATGAAAATTGAATTTGAAGGTACAGCACCTGGTCAGCTTGATTTTAGCCTTGAAAAACCGGAGAAAGAAAACGTACTTAATACGTTGCAAGCACTTATTACAGGTTTGAATGATGGCACACTTGAAGGAGACGACTTTCAACAAGTATTAGCCGATGGTGTTGTTCAGCTACAAAATGCCAGTGAACAAGTGGTTTTCACGCAGGCAAGTTTAGGCGGAAGAATGGTTGCGCTTGAACTCGTAACCGACACTAACTTAGCGCTTGATATTCAAAATAAAAGTAATAGATCTAGTTTAATTGAGGTGGATCAGGCTGCTGCTATTAGCGAGCTCACTAAGCAAGAAACCGCACTGCAAGTATCTCAAGCAACCTTTGGGCGTTTATCTAACCTTTCATTGTTCGACTACCTTTAACCAGAAATATTTTGCCGCTTTACTTATTTTAAAGCGGCAAAAAATTGTCGCTTCAAGTTACTTTTTAAATTCAACTTTAAATTTCAATTATAAACCAGTAAAAACAGTGACTTAAACTTGTTTTAAAGTTGGCACAGTAAATGCTTTTATAATAATAAGAAATTATCGAATAGTGGTTCCTGTTAAAACGTGTTGAACCACACTCTGCTTAAACCTAGGAGATGGTAAAATGGCATTAACAGTAAATACTAATGTGTCGTCATTAAACGCACAACGTAACTTAAATAAATCAGGCGAAGGCTTAGCAACTTCAATGCAACGTTTATCATCAGGTATGCGTATTAATAGCGCAAAAGATGATGCTGCCGGTCTGCAAATTTCAAACCGACTTACGTCGCAAATAAATGGTTTGTCAGTAGCCCAGCGAAATGCCAACGATGGTATTTCAATGGCACAAACCGCTGAAGGTGCGATGAGTGAGTCAACAAGTATTTTACAGCGTATGCGTGAACTTGCATTGCAATCAGCTAATGGTTCAAACTCGCCAGAAGATCGTGAGGCACTGCAAAAAGAAGTATCAGCACTTCAAGTTGAATTGACACGTATTGCAGATACAACCTCGTTTGGTGGTCAACAATTACTAGATGGTGCTTACGGTAGTAAAACCTTCCAAGTAGGTGCTAACGCTAATGAAACGATTAATGTATCGCTTTCAAGTGTTGCAGCTGAGAAAATTGGCGCAAATCAAACGAATTTGCAATCAGCGACTACTGTGGATGGTTTTGGTCAAGTAAATGAAACGGGTACCGGTACGCTTGCCGCTAGTGTAATTGCATATGGTAACTTGGCAATTTCTGGTCGAGAAGATTCTACGGTCACTATTCCAAATGGTGCCAGTGCAGAAGAAGCTGCTGATTTAATAAATCAAGTAACGGGTGCTACAGGTGTTTCGGCACAAGCAAGATCTGAAGCTCAGCTTGATATTACCGGCACGCAAACAGCTGCAGGCGAACCTGTAAGCTTTGAGCTAAATGGCGAAAAAGTCTCGTTTGTTGCAACAGGTACTGCAACCGGTGATGAGCAGGCAATGGCAGAAGCTATTAATAGCAGAACTGATGAGCATGGTGTTACAGCAACCATTGATAATGGTGTTTTATCTGTTTCAAATAATAATGGCGCAGATATTGAAATCGTTGGATTTGCCGGAGACGCAGGCTCAACCTTAGATATAACTCCTCAAGGCTATAACGAAGGTTCTGCCGGTGATGTTGTGGTACTGACTACTGGTGCGACAGACTCTGCCAGAATAGCCGGTGCTATCCAATTAAATTCATCAGATATATTTACTACAACAGGTAGTACTTCTGTGGATGAGGTTGCGACTAAAGTGACTAGTTCTTTAGAAAATGCAGCTGATATTGATATTACAAGTCAAAAAGGTTCACAAGATGCTTTATCGGTAATTGATAACGCGATTGCCAATATTGACTCACAACGTGCCAGCTTGGGTGCAGTACAAAACCGCTTTAGCCATACAATTAGTAACTTGGCAAATATTTCTGAGAATGTATCTGCATCACGTAGTCGAATTCAAGATACTGACTTTGCAACAGAAACAGCGCAAATGACTAAAAATCAGATATTACAACAGGCGGGTACATCAATCTTGTCGCAAGCTAACCAAGTGCCTCAAGCCGCAATTAGTTTATTAGGTGGTTAATTAAACTAACAATAGTTTTTGTTATATTAAAAGCGCATTTATTGCGCTTTTATGCTTTATAGTATTTGGGTTTCATATTAATTAATATTTAAATCAGGTGGTTAGCCTTTTTTTTGGTCGTTTTTTAAATAAAAGCTAAAGGTATTT
>NZ_JJNY01000107.1:0-539 GCF_000690035.1 Pseudoalteromonas sp. S3431 | reverse complement strand
GTTAAATTGATCAAAGATTTATGCTGGTTGGTATAACTATGGAGGGATTTAATTTTATAAATTTTCAAATACTTATTTAGATTGGTATTAAATAAAAAGGTGCTTTTCAGCACCTTTTTAACGCAACTGACTATCTTTACTGCCACGTCTATTAAACGATTTAGCGCTAGTATCATTGCCTTCTATTGCAGCTTGGCATGCAACACAATAACGCACTCCAGGTAACGCGAGCCTTCGTGCTTGTGGGATTTTCTCACCACACTCATCACATAGCTCTGCACTTGCGCCAGATATTAAATTGCTTCTTGCAAACTGCACGGCGTCGTTAACACTTGCATCAATTTGATCTTGAATTGCACCGTCTCGTGCCCATCCACTTGCCATAAATCCTCCTAATAAAGTTGGATGTTTAAATTTATGCTACCAAATTGAATCTTTATAAGTACTGAATATTTTTGGATTTTTGGATTTTTGGATTTTTGGATTTTTGGATTTTTGGATTTTTGGATTTTTGGATTTTTCAACACTAATAACACTTC
>NZ_JJNY01000106.1:0-13405 GCF_000690035.1 Pseudoalteromonas sp. S3431 | reverse complement strand
AAATTGATCAAAGATTTATGCAGGTTAGTATTACATAACCTAAACACTGGTTAAGGGATTTACTAACGTATTGAGCCATGGTGATATTTAAATTTATTTTCTCTAGCCAGAGATTTTCAGTGAAAACAAGGCGAATTTACACGTTAATAGCCAGCCTATATACAAGTAAATTCACCGCAGTTAGTGCTTAATTTACTTGCTCGGGATAGATTTATTATCCAGAGCTCAGGTTACATACGAATCACAGTATTTTTACATCTTTGTTATTACCTCTTAAATTAATATTGTTTATTTAAATGATAATCACTGCATATGTTGTTAATCACACCAGAAAAAAGGATAATACACAGGATTTTTATAGCGTGAGGCTCGCATGACTGAATATGTCTTGTTATTGATTGGTACTGTTCTGGTTAATAACTTTGTATTAGTACAATTTTTAGGCTTATGTCCTTTTATGGGTGTATCAGGAAAACTTGATACAGCTATTGGTATGTCTTTGGCTACCACTTTCGTGCTTACGCTCGCCTCCGTCACCAGTTATTTAGTGAATCAGTATATTTTAATCCCACTCGACATAGAGTTTTTGCGCACAATGAGCTTTATTTTAGTAATTGCCGTTGTGGTGCAATTTACCGAAATGGTGGTACGTAAAACCAGCCCAACCCTATATCGATTATTAGGAATATTTTTACCACTTATAACCACTAACTGTGCTGTATTAGGTGTCGCTTTACTAAATATCAAAGAAGATCACTCATTTTTACAATCGGCAGTGTATGGTTTTGGCGCTGCGGTTGGTTTTTCGTTAGTGCTGGTATTATTTGCAGCATTACGTGAACGTTTAGCAGCAGCTGACGTACCCACTCCTTTTAAAGGCGCCTCTATTGCCATGATAACCGCAGGATTGATGTCGATGGCGTTTATGGGCTTTACCGGATTAGTGAAATTTTAATATGACCTTGTTTTATGCCTTAATTGCGCTTGGCTCGTTAGCGCTGGTTTTTGGGTTGATTTTAGGATTTGCCGCTATACGATTTCGCGTAGAGAGCAATCCCATTGTTGAGCAAATAGACACCATTTTACCGCAAACCCAGTGCGGACAATGTGGCTACCCAGGTTGTCGCCCCTATGCTGAAGCAATTGCAAATGGCGATGAAATAAACAAATGCCCTCCGGGTGGCGAAGCTACCATGAAAAAGCTTGCCGGCTTAATGGGAGTTGATGAAAAACCTCTTGCCGGCGGCGAACAAGCAGAGCCAATAAAAACGGTAGCCTACATTCGCGAAGACGAATGTATTGGCTGCACTAAATGCATCCAGGCTTGCCCTGTTGACGCTATTTTAGGCGCGACTCGCCAAATGCACACGGTGTTAATTGATGAATGTACTGGCTGCGATTTATGTGTTGAGCCCTGCCCTGTAGATTGTATTGATATGCTGCCTGTAGCCGAAACTAAACAAAACTGGAAATGGCAGCTAGATGCTATTCCTGTTACACAAATAGATTAGAGGTTTGAGTGGATAAGTTACTTGAACAAATAAAAAAAGGGGTTGTTTGGCCATTTCCTGGCGGCATACACCCACCACAACAAAAATCACTCTCTAATAGTGCTAGCATTACGCGCCTATCATTGCCCGATAAGCTCGTAGTGGCGCTAAAGCAACACATAGGCGCAAACGGTAAGCTGCTTGTAGAAAAAGGACAGCGTGTACTTAAAGGCCAAGCTCTAACCTCCCCTGCTGCAAACTGGTCAGTGCCTGTACATGCCCCAAGCTCGGGTATTGTTACTGATATAGCACCAATGCCTTCTGCGCATCCTTCTGCATTACCTGAGCTGAGTGTTGTTATTGAACCAGATGGTAAAGATGAATGGGTGGCACTTAACCCAATTAATAACCCAACAACGCTTACCCACGACGAACTAGTAAATATAATTCATCAAGCCGGTATTAGCGGTATGGGCGGCGCAGGTTTTCCTACTTATGTAAAAGCTGACACAAAGCAACCGATTGAGTTTTTGATAGTCAATGCGGTTGAGTGTGAACCCTATATTACAGCCGACGATACCTTAATGCGTGAGCATGCAATTGAGGTAATTCAAGGCCTTGAACTCATGCAACAGTTGCTAAATCCAGCGTTGTGTATTGTGGGCATTGAAGATAACAAGCCTGAAGCGATAGTTGCTATGACTAAGGCGGCTGAGCATAACGAAAAAATAATTGTGCAAACGGTCCCGACTATTTACCCATCGGGTGGTGAAAAACAACTTATTAAGCTACTCACTAATCGTGAAGTGCCAAGCGCCGGCATACCGGCTGACATTGGCGTACTTGTACAAAACACAGGTACGTTGTTTGCCGTGCAGCAAGCTGTGTACGAAGGTAAGCCACTCATTGAACGGGTAGTCACTGTAACAGGTAATACTATCCATAAACCTGGTAATGTGTGGGCACTACTTGGCACTGAAATTAAACATTTACTTGATTGCCAAGGTTTTTCACCTGTACCACAGCAACGCGTTGTTATGGGCGGCCCGATGATGGGCTTTACTCTGCCAACAGTGCGGATTGGCATAGTTAAAACAACTAACTGTATTTTAGCGCCTGATCATAAAGAGCTAGCAGAACCCGGCCCTGAAAAAGCCTGTATACGCTGTAGTGCGTGTGCTGATGCCTGCCCTGCTTCTTTATTGCCACAGCAATTACAGTGGTTTGCTAAGTCAAAAGAATACGACAAACTACAAGAACACAATTTATTTGATTGTATCGAATGTGGCGCATGTGCCTATGTTTGCCCAAGTGAAATCCCACTTGTACAGTACTACCGTGTCGCCAAAGTGGAAATTAAAGAACAACAGGCTGATAAAATTAAAGCCGATCGCGCAAAAGAGCGTTTTGATGCACGTAAAGAGCGCCTAGATCGCGAGCAAGAAGAAAGACAAAACCGCCATAAACGTAAACCTGCTGCTAAATCGGCTGACGAAAAACAAAAAGTAGCTGATGCTTTAGCCCGCGTTAAAAACAAATCAGATAATGGCGATGAAAAATCAGCTGTTGCTGCCGCTATAGCCCGCGCCAAAGCTAAAAAGCTCGGTGATCAATCTGCGGAATTAGAACCTGATAATAGTGAAGTCGCAAAAGAACGCGCGCTACGTAAAGAACAAGCTAGAAAATATAAAGATCAAAAATCTCAAACAGATGAATCAGCCGATACTGCACCTGTTGATGATAAAAAATCAGCAGTGGCTGCAGCAATTGCTCGCGCTAAAGCTAAAAAAGCAGCGCAAGCAAATGAAGGTACTGAGCCAGTCGTTAATGAAGCGCCACAAAGCGATGCACCAGTTGATGGCAAAAAAGCCGCCGTTGCCGCTGCTATTGCACGCGCTAAAGCTAAAAAAGCAGCACAAGCAAATGAAGGTACTGAGCCAGTAGTTAGTGAAGCGCCGCAAACCGAAGCACCAGTTGATGATAAAAAAGCCGCCGTTGCCGCTGCTATTGCACGCGCCAAAGCTAAAAAAGCAGCTAAAGCCTTAGAAAATGCAGAGCCTGCCGTTAGTGAAGCGCCGCAAACCGAAGCACCAGTTGATGATAAAAAAGCAGCCGTAGCGGCGGCCATTGCTCGTGCAAAAGCTAAAAAAGCAGCTAAAGCATTAGAAGAAGCCGAGCAAACCACAATTGAAGAGCCACAAAGCGATACGCCTGCTGATGATAAAAAAGCAGCCGTAGCGGCGGCCATTGCTCGCGCAAAAGCCAAAAAAGCGGCTAAAGCATTAGAAGAAACCGAGCAAACCGTGAGTGAAGAGCCACAAAGCGCGGCACCCGTTGATGATAAAAAAGCAGCGGTAGCTGCGGCCATAGCTCGTGCTAAAGCTAAAAAAGCAGCTAAAGCACTAGAAGATACCGAACAAACTCAGCCCCAAGAGCTACAAGTTGATAGCGCAGCACCTAAGAGTGCAGAAAGTAACACCGATGACTCATCAGATCTTATTAACGCAGATAAACCTAAATCAGCCGAAGATAAGAAAAAAGCCGCCGTGGCTGCTGCAATTGCGAGAGCAAAAGCTAAAAAGTTACAAAAAGAAGGAAATAATCAGTCATGAAATTAACCATGGCCAGTTCGCCGCATAATCACAGCCATAAATCGTTAACGCGATTAATGCTTAGCGTTATTGCTGCGTGTATTCCTGGGCTAATTGCTCAAGTTTTCTTTTTTGGAACAGGTGTACTTATTCAATTGGTACTAGCGCTTGTTGCTGTAAGCGTATTTGAAGCTGCAATAATGCTAATACGAAAGCGCCCTGTTTGGCCTGCATTAAGTGATGGCAGTGCGTGGCTTACTGCCGTGTTATTGGCATTGAGTATTCCACCACTTGCCCCTTGGTGGATAATCGTTATTGGCTGTTTATTTTCTATTGTTATAGTTAAACAGCTTTATGGCGGCCTTGGGTTTAACTTATTCAATCCAGCAATGGCGGCTTATGTACTGCTTTTAGTTTCGTTTCCGGTGCAAATGACCGCATGGTTGCCTGTTACCGATTTAATAAATACGCCAATAGGCTTTGCAGATCAGCTAAGGCTAATATTTACCGATTTTACGGCCTCTGGGTTTAGCCTAGATCAAGTACGCGCAGGGGTTGATGGCCTAACAATGGCAACCCCGCTGGATACTGTTAAAACAGACATAGCCCACGGTTTAACCGTTACCGAAAGCATGCAAAAGCCATTATTTAATGAATGGGCTGGCCTTGGTTGGACATGGGTTAATTTAGCCTATTTATTGGGTGGTTTATACTTACTAAAAGCAAAAATAATTAACTGGCATATTCCTGTCAGTTTTATCGTAACTTTAGCTGTATGTAGTGCTATTGGTTATATCGCATCACCAGGCACAGAGCCGGGCACCCTATTTCACTTATTAAGTGGTGCCACTATGATGGGGGCCTTTTTTATAGCGACCGATCCGGTATCTGCAGCAACAACTAACAAGGGGCGCTTAATTTATGGCGCACTAATTGGCTTACTAATTTATTTAATTCGTACCTTTGGTGGTTTTCCTGATGCCATCGCATTTAGCGTATTACTGATTAATATTGCAGTGCCACTAATAGACTACTACACACAGCCACGTACTTATGGCCATGGAGCAGTAAAATGATCATTTCGTCAATGGCTAAAAATGGTGCTATTTTAACTGCGTTTGCGTTAGCAACAACGGGCTTAGTTGCCTCTATCAACGCGCTTACTGCCGATAAAATTGCAGAGCAAGAACAACTGCAACTTACTGCGCAGCTACAAGAAGTGCTCGACCCAAAATCGTACGACAATCAATTATCGCAAGATTGCGTAATTATTACTGACGAAAAGCTAGGCCCATACGCAAATCAAGTAATTTACCGTGCTCGTAAAAACAATAAACCAGTCGCTGTTGTTATTAGGCATGTTACGCCAAACGGCTACAGTGGCGATATTAACTTATTAACAGCTGTATTGAGCGATGGCACTATTGCTGGCGTGCGTACGACTAAACACGAAGAAACCCCTGGTTTAGGCGACAAAGTAGAAGTTAAAAAATCACTTTGGATCACAACATTTAAAAGCTTAACGGTTGAAGGCGAAGAAGACGCTCGCTGGGCTGTTAAAAAAGATGGCGGCCAGTTTGATCAATTTACAGGCGCGACCATAACGCCACGTGCTGTTGTGGGCTCTGTTAAAAATGCCGTATTATTCGCACAAACTAATTTTGATGCTATTTTTGCAGCACCTAATGCCGAATGTATGGAGGTAGCTAAATGAGTGAGTTAAAAACATTATACAAAGAAGGTGTATGGGTAAATAACCCTGCCCTTGTGCAGCTTTTAGGTTTATGTCCACTGCTTGCCGTTACCTCAACGGTAACAAATGCCTTAGGTTTAGGCTTAGCAACTTTACTCGTACTAATAGGCTCAAATGTTACCGTATCAATTGTGCGTAACTGGGTGCCAAAAGATATTCGTATACCTGTATTTGTAATGATCATCGCGGGCTTTGTAACAATAGTTCAATTACTCATGAACGCTTATACCTTTGGTTTATATCAATCATTGGGAATTTTTATCCCCTTGATTGTAACTAACTGCGCCATTATTGGCCGCGCCGAAGCATACGCCTCTAAAAATCCTGTTCATTTATCAGCATTTGACGGCTTAATGATGGGCTTAGGCTTTATGGCGGTACTGTTAGTATTAGGAGCTATGCGCGAATTAATTGGCCAAGGTACGCTGTTTGACGGAGCCGATTTATTACTTGGCCCATGGGCACAGAGCATGCGCATAGAAGTATTTAATTTTGATAATCAATTTTTACTGGCAATTTTACCACCGGGTGCCTTTTTAGGGCTTGGGCTACTTATTGCTGCAAAAAACGTAATTGACGCACAAATAAAATCAAAACAAGTTGCACCGCCAGAGGCTGAAAAAGGCCCTCGAGCACGTGTTACTAGCTTAACTTAAGGGGAAAACGTATTAGAGCAACAATTAGCACTAATACGTTTTAAGTTGCATGAATAAAGAAAAACGTCACCAAATACTGTCGCGCCTGCGCGACGATAATCCACATCCAGTTACAGAGCTTGAATTTTCAAGCCCGTTTGAGTTACTAGTAGCAGTTACTCTTTCAGCACAAGCAACTGATGTAGGCGTTAATAAAGCCACTCGAAAGTTGTTCCCTGTTGCCAATACACCACAAGCCATTTTAGATTTAGGTCACGATACACTGCGTGATTATATAAAAACCATCGGCTTATTTAACTCTAAAGCTGCCAACGTGTACAAAATGTGCCAAATTTTGGTGGATGAACATAACAGCATCGTGCCAGAAAATCGTGAAGCCCTAGAAGCCCTACCAGGCGTTGGCCGTAAAACCGCTAATGTTGTACTCAATACCGCCTTTGGCTGGCCTGTAATAGCCGTAGATACACATATATTTCGTGTATCTAACCGTACAAAGCTTGCTATGGGTAAAGATGTTGTCGCAGTAGAACAAAAGCTTGAAAAGGTTGTACCAAAAGAATTTAAAGTAGACGTGCATCATTGGCTGATACTGCACGGACGTTACACCTGCGTAGCGCGTAAACCAAAGTGTGGCAGCTGTATTATTGAAGACTTGTGTGAGTTTAAAGACAAGACTGAAATTTAAGTCACATTAATTAGTATCTAATTTGAGCTTACTTTACTGCTTAATTAAAACTTATCAGGGAGAGTTATAAAACTCCCCCACTTAAAAAATACTATTGAAAAATTTAACTTGGAAGCGCTTTTAACTCAGTGTTGCCCTGATTGAATGGATTCAAGCTTGTACCATAAGTTTGTTTTATCCACTTAGCCTGCTTTTCTACTAATGACGAAATATCAGGGTTTCCAGGTAGTGGGTAATCTTCTGGTTTATAAGGCCCTAAATTGGGTTGTTTTAATAATAAAAATCTGTGTTGCCAATATCGATAATGATGCCTTTTAGTTAATCCCAACCCTTTTTCATAAATAGTTTCGAAATCTATGCTATCAGCTTTTTGTAAAAATCGAGCATAAAAATAAAGAGCTTGCACATAATAAAACTTAATATGGCTTAAGTCTGGTAATGCTGATTGGTAATACCGAATTATATTCTCATTCAGCTCATTATATTCTAGCTCAGATGACTGCTCATACTCGCATGAAAAAGCATACATCAACTTTTTTAAACCTCGCGTATAAGGGTTAACACTAACCAACTTATCTATAGCTTCATAGCTCACATAAGTTTCACGAGATTTGAGGTAAGTTAACTGCACCCTTTCCATATGCTGATTTTCATATAGATCATCAATGGAATGATTGAGTTGATTTAGATTAATTGCACCATATAAATAACCTTGTGCCTCAAAGTAATCCAAGTCAGTTATAACCAGGCTCATTAAGGGTTCAACATTGGTTGCAACTTGCACAGTCGAGCCCAAAGCGATGAACCGATATGAATTAAACTTTATGTCATGGACAATCTTATCAAGTACATAACCTTCCATCCCATATAGATTTGCTGCGATATTGAAAACAATACTTTCAAGCACTCGACCTCTTTCATACTTTGCAGAAAGAGTAGATAGCGAGCCAATTGTAATTAAAGATTTTAATTCCTCATAAGCAGCATCAAACTCTCCGTTATAATAGCTCGCTAGAAGTTTAATGAGTTTCGATACCTGCCTTACCTGAAGTTCATTACTTTTTGTTATAAGCCCTTCAATATTAATTGCTTCGTAGGCAGATAAAAATTCAGGACCCAGATTTAACTCAATTGAAAAAGCACCAATGTTTTCAACCATCTCAATGTAACCTTCTACTTCATCTTCACTTCTAATTACATTGCTCTTAGTGCCATAAGTGAGCGCGGCTATCAAATTATTAAAAAGAGATGAAAAAATTAGATTTGACTTTTTATTAATGTTTTTGAGATTGTAAAGAAACTCCATAAGCTGCTGATTGTATCTAAAAGCTTGCCTGAACAATTCTAGCTTGTCTTTTTCTGCCGTATGTTGTTCAAACTGGAAGCGAGCAAAACGTTGAATAACCGACTGTAATGAATAAAACCCACCATTAGCTTCGACTAATGATTTATTTGTAAGAACGGCAATATCTTTATCACTAATCGGCTTTTTCAACTTAGTTACCTCTTCGTTTCTATCCCCTTTTTTGCTTTCTATTATTATGCGTTTAAACGTATTGAGGTCTATTCCGTCTGGAAATAACGAGAAGGATTCAAATGTGCGTTTCTGATGCTCTTGCAATGAATCATAAGAATAAAGAATAGAAACATAAAGAGACTCTTGTCGATTAATATTCATATCAACTTCATCGTCAAACATTAAAGTTAAGTCTTCTTCTTTTACTTTATCAAAAAAGTCGTCTTCTAACTCTTGCTTTAACTCTTTTAAGTTTTTACCCGCTGGCATACCGTCACAAATTAACTTAATGGCTAACGGGTTATTATTAAGAAGTGGCTCTAAAATCTTTCTGCGCGCAAACTCTTGATCTTTATCACTGCGATAACCGTTTTTAGTTAGGCGATTAAATAATGCTAACGCTTCTTCAGACTCCATTTGCCGAAATGGCAACACATCTTCCCATTCTACATTAATACTTTCTCTTGAGGTCACCAAAACATTTGCGTACATTAGGGTTTGCGATAACAATAACCTAACTTGTTCTACTTCTTGCTTGTTTTGGCTTTTATCCGCTTGTTTTAAATACAATAAACTTTCTAAGTTATCAAAAATTAGCAAACGTTCTTTCTGGTCATGGTATTTTGACAAGTGACCAAATAAATCCTCAGCAGCACGTAAGTTAAAGGTACTGCCTATATGCATTTCAAGCTGATTGCTACTTGAGATATGTTCACAATCGATAAAATACACACCTGCATCAAAATGCCCGCGATTCGCTAATTCCAATGCCACTTTTTTTGCTATTGTTGTTTTACCTAAGCCACCACTGCCTTTAATTGTTAATAACCTTTGTTTGTTGGCTGCTTTAGCAAGCTTTTGGCTGATATCCGCTAAATCAGATAAACGCCCTGTAAAGCCTTGCAATTCACTTGTATTAATACCTTTAGGTAGTAATGGTTGATCCTTATGCCAATGCTGACGGTTTTCTGGTTTCAGAGATGCTAATAACTCACCGCTAATATGCACCGATTGAACATCACTTTTATCAATGAAGTGTTTAACATCCGGCCTTTTAAATAGTTGATGCGCTAATTTATCAAGAGGTTTAAGATCTTTGCCTTGTTGATTTAACAGAGGAAAAACCAGTAATGGAAACTTAACTTGTTCTAGTTCTTGCTCATTCAATAGTTTATCTGTGATCAACACTGTTATTTTAGCATTAATTGGTAAGCTACTTTCTAGTTCATCAATTGCTAAGTAATCACTACAAGCGTTGTCGTCTTCAATCAACAACCCACTACTCGTTGTTTTGGCTAATAAAAATAAAATGGAATAAGCATCAGCCTCCATTAAGTTACTTTCAGTAAAAGCTTGTTGCGAAATAGGATATTTAAACTTTTTAAGTTTTGCGGTGATATCCGAATCATCTATTGGTTTATCTAAAGGTGAGGCTGTAAATAGACCAATTTTATCGTGCTTATTTGGTTCTTCCTTAAGTGGTTGAATTGATTCTTTTGGTTGCTGCTCTTGTTGGTTTTTGCATTCAACCAATTGATGTACAGCATCAATTAACGGTTGACCAAAGTCACTAAAAGTAATTGTATTAACTGGGATGCCAGTCAATTTAGCATCAATTGCCTGCTTATCACTTTCTCTTACCAGCGCATAATGAGGACCAGTATTATTATCAAACAATTTATTTTGTTTTACTATTGCAGCCAATAGCTCTGCGTCATCAAGTGAACAACCAATAAAAAGAATAATCTTGTTGCTTAACAGCTCTTTGAACTTGGTGAGCGCAGCCTGATAATGTTCTTCAGCATCTTCTTGGTATAACCGATTATATGATTGTGGAGTAAGCACCATATACTTAGGATTTTCGATTTTACCATGCAAATGCCAAAGCATTTCTTGGGAGCCATTGCGTGAAAATTCTGCAAGTCGATTTGTATTTTCGTTATCAAAAGCACAAACATTAACTGATTCTGTATGTGCCCATTCTAATACCTTGTCATAATTTAAGGTTACAAGCCTGTTACTTAATTGCCAAATTGCTTGTGGTAACGCCTTACAGCTATCGTCCAATTGAGTGAAATCTATTACAAATTGGGATTGCATAAAATCATACCAGCGCCTGCCTGACAATTGCTCTTGAGCTTCTTGTGCAGCTTGTTGGAGCTTTCCTTTCTTCACAAGCAATTTTACTAGATGACTATCATCTAATAACTCTTCATCTTCCAATCTTTCTGCTGCAAAATTAAGTAGTTCAGTCCAAGATGGAAAAGCCCTACTCCCATCTTTGTTTTCGACAGACATAGAAACACCTGCACCAATTAAAGGAATAACGTCATTGCTAGCTAAGTATTTTTTTAAAGATTGGGGAATCAAAAGTTCTGCCATGAAAAATCCATATTATTTTATTGCTTTAGGCACTATGCCACTGAAAAGCAGGGAAATTCAAGTGCTATTATACTTTCAACCTGACAACTACCTTGCTTATCTTTCGGCTGGCCTGTAATAGCCGTAGATACACATATATTTTGTGTATCTAACCGTACAAAGCTTGCCATGGGTAAAGATGTTGTAGCTGTAGAACAAAAGCTTGAAAAGGTTGTACCAAAAGAATTTAAAGTAGACGTTCACCATTGGTTAATACTGCACGGGCGTTACACCTGCGTAGCGCGTAAACCAAAGTGTGGCAGCTGTATTATTGAAGACTTGTGTGAGTTTAAAGATAAAATAGAGTAACTATAGGCTAGCTTGAGCGATGAGAGGTCACTCAATTTTGTGTTGTATGAACGAAAATTTTACCGCTGTGTTATTCATTGTTAGCAATAAACTGATTGAAGTTATTAGGTGTGTAACGTTCAGAATTGCACCTAGATAATCTATTTGCTATTTTACGCCCTAACAGAAGGAAAATTTAAGGATTTAAGGATGATTCAACTGCAGCGCTACCCAATGCCAGATCGACCAAGTAACCCTAGCCCTTTAGAAATGGCTATTTATAATTATGAATTACTAGCAAAAAAACACTATGACGATAAGCGTCGTAAATCTCCTGCATCAAAGGAAAAGCTGCAAAGAGATTACGACCATTTGCAAAAAGAACGCAAGCGTTTAGAGCACTTGCTTATTGCACAACAAAGCTTAGAGTCTTACCGTGCAGAAAGCGAAGGTACCTCTATTAAGGAGCTAGCAGAAGAAGAGCATCATCCGACGGAAAAACTTGCTAAGTTTTTACGAGCGGCAGGCGAGCCAAAACCGACTTCATATCATGAGGCGCATCACATTGTGTGTGGTAAGGGGCGATATAGACAACGTCTTACATATGCCACACGTTTAAGAATGCATTCGTTTGGTATTGGTATTAATGATCCTACGAATGGGGTATGGCTAAGAAACTTTGAAAAAAACAAGTCAGATGATTGGGCTACGCCTGACACTGTTTCTCATAGAAGGTTGCATCGTCATAATTATGAAGTTTGGGTGTCTACTAGTTTAAGAACCAAAGTAAATAAACTTGATTTTGTAAATGCATTACGTGGCGTGAAAATAAAAATTAAAAATCATATGGTGCCAGCCAACGTTATGATGCGTAAAGATGCTAATTGGGATGGTAAATCATGAAGTTGTTCTCGTTAAAGCCAGTTACTAATTCTTACGACATGGTTGAGTGGGACATACTTTCATTTTCTGAAAAAATACAACCAATGTTGCCACCTAATCAAGATGCTTGCATGTTTCTACTTGATATCCATATGAATAATGACTCTTTATTAGAGTATTGGCCTCAAAGTTATGAGTTGTCTTTTTTACCTGGTTACCTAAAAGATAACTACGATATAAGTATCATGGATGGATTTATCGCTCTTAGGATGAATGCTTATGAAGCTTTAAAAGATTTATTAGCGCCTCTAGGTGAGTTTATTGAAACAAAAGCTGATGGTGAGCCTATTGTAATTTTTAATTTGCGTACATTTGGACAAGAAGATGAAGCAAAATGTGAACGCGAATATTTAGATGGTTATCCTCTAGATTATATCAAGATTGCTTTCATAAATGATGATGTAAAAAATAAGCCAGTTTTTAAAAGCAAGTTTACAGGTGGTTCTCGTTTGTTTTGTACTGATAAGTTTAAATCTGCTGTAGAAGATAATGGATTGACGGGTGTTTATATTGACGAAGATCTCGATAATATTTTTTCTAATTAAGTTAATTTAGGTGAATAAAATCTTATTCAGAGATATTGTGTAAAACTAAAAAACGACCTTTAAAACCCACTATTCTATTTTAGTTATTTCAAAGCCCACGTGGATGTGGGTTTTTTAACGCCTAAATAAATCGGGAACTGTATACTAATTAACTCTAACGCCTCTTCTAATGGTTGGCGTATAAAAACTTAATGCCTAATTTGTAGTAGACCACATCTCAGTTACAGTTTGAAAAGAGGGTTATAATTTTCCCTGACAGTCCTCAATGAGCGGTCATTCAAAAATTAAATTTACTCCTGTTTTTTGAGTAGGAGCCTAATTTAGTCCGATAACATTATTAAACGCCGTTTTGGGGAAAAATAACACGCTTAATTCCTAGTTGTTTTAATTACTTGTTTACAAAGGTAATTATTGGTGAAATTATCAGGGTATGTAATATACGCCGTTTTGGTATGTTATAAACCACCAAAATGGTGTTTAATAAGCTGCTCAAGGAAGGGTAATCCCCCCGAAAAATA